>CADBUH010000142.1 GCA_902797775.1 uncultured Erysipelotrichaceae bacterium
ACAAAGGTTTCCAAACTTAAGGTTTTTATGTAATTACTCTTTGTTTGATTATTCTTATTTGTCATGCATTATCATTATATACTATGCGTATTAAAAAAGGAGCACTTTTCCTAAAGTGCTCCTATACTTCTTTAAGCTTCTTTCTTTTCTTTTGCTTGCGCAATGACACGATCTGCCACTTCTTGTGGAGCTGGTTGGTAACGATCAAACTTAATGCTGAACTTACCACGACCTTGTGTCATAGAACGTAATTCTGTAGCGTATGTTAGCATTTCTGCAGAAGGTGCTTCTGCATGAATGACTTGGTCTCCTTCCTCATTGAGTGACATATCAAGGATTAATCCACGACGTTTTGTAATATCACCCATTAATGCACCTGTATATTCTTCAGGAGCGACAATTGTGAGAGAAGAGATAGGTTCTAGTAATGCAGGTTTTGCGTTAGGCATAGCAGCGTTAAAGGATAGACGTGCTGCTTCTTTGAAGGCAGCTTCTTTCGAGTCTACTGGGTGGTATTTACCATCATAGACAGTCGCTTTAACACCAACTACTTTATAACCTGCTAGAGGGCCACGTTCCATACAATCTCTTAGACCTTGTTCAACTGGTGGAACATATTGTCTTGGAAGGTTTTCACCCTTAAGTTCCTCAGCGAATTCCATATCTTCACTATCACATGGTTCAAAGCGAATCCATACTTCACCAAATAATCCAGCACCACCATTTTGTTTCTTATAACGGCCTTGTGCTTCTGCTTTACCACGGATTGTTTCACGATATTGTACAGTTGGAGGTGCTGTATCAATTTCTACTTTATATTTCGATTTAAGTTTAGAAACAATGAGGTCAATGTGTTGATCACCTAATCCATAGAGAACTTGTTCATGAGTTTCCACATTCTTATCTAAACGGATTGTATGATCTTCTGCACACATATTACGGATACCAACAGACATCTTATCTTCATCGGCTTTTGTCTTTGGCCAAATCGCATAGCCTAAGTTTGGTTCTGGGAATTCAATTGGATCAAATTTTACAACACGGTTTGAAGTACATAAAGTATCACAAGTTTCCGTATTTTGTAGTTTTACAACTGCTCCAATATCACCGGTAAAGAGTTTTCCAACACCAACTTGGAATTTTCCATTGATAACGTATACTTGTCCAATCTTTTCATTGGTTTCTTTATTTGCGTTATAAACTTGAGAGTCTGAATTTAATACACCACTCATAACTTTTAAGTAAGAGATTTGTCCTACGAATGGGTCAATGAGTGTCTTGAAGACAAAGGCAGAGAGTGCTTCATGTTCATTGGTTTCTAAATCAACGAGTTCACCCTTCGTATTCTTCGCATGAACACGTCCCTTTTCCGCATAACTTGGGAAGTATTCTGTAATTAAGTCCATAAGACGTTCAATACCTGTTTGTTGATCAGCACTACCACAATATACAGGACGAATATCACCACTACGTACACCAATTCTTAAACCCTTCGCAACTTCGTGTTGGTCAAATGGTTCTCCCCCAATGAATTTTTCCATGAGGTCATCATCAGTCATCGCAATAGCTTCAGCGATTTCATTATAATAAGCTTCTTGTTGGTCTTGGAGTTCTGCAGGAACTTCTTGTGGTTCCTTTAAGTTATCATAGTACCAAGCTTTATTACGTAAGATATTAACGGAACCAATGACTTTTCCATCTTTCATAATTGGAAGTTCAAAAGGAATAACAGATTTTCCAAACTTCTCATGAAGCGCTTGATAGGTATTTTCAAAGGAAGCATTTGGATCATCAATCTTATTGATGAAGAAAATGGTTGGTAATTTACGTTTATTAACAGCTTCTTTCCAAGCACGTTCTGTACCAGCTTCAATACCTTCTTTACCATCAACAACGATTAATGCGTTATCTCCTACAGTTAAACCAGTAACTTCTTCACCTTCATAATCCATATAACCTGGAGTATCAATGAAGTTAATCTTCTTATCTTTCCATTCAACAGGTGCTAAATGGCAATAGCAAGATAATCCACGTTTTCCTTCTTCCGCATCAAAGTTTAAGAATGTAGTTCCATCACTTGCTTTACCATAACGATCAATCGCTTTGGTATGGAATAAACAAGCTTCTATAACAGAGCTTTTACCAGCTCCAGAATGTCCTAATACAACGACATTTCTTACTTCACTCGCTAAATAGTCTTTCATTCACTCATCCCCCTACTTTAAGATATCCTTTAAATCTTCTAGGCATTCTTTACGAACATAGTGGATTGCCATATTTCCATCATAGTCTTTGGCATTCTTATCTGCGCCATGTTCTAATAAGAAATTAACAAGTTCTGGATATCCGATATAAGCAGCACGCATGAGTGCTGTACATCCACGAGCATCCACTGCATTGATATTTGCACCATGATCAACTAAGCATTTAATCACATCTGCTTTATACGCATTTACTGCTTCCATTAATGCAGTACGACCTTGTTCATCTTGGGCATCAACTTCTGCCCCTTTTCCTACTAAATATTCAACAACTTCGGTTTCTCCTAATAAGGCAGCACGCATAAGTGCAGTACGTCCTTTATTATCATGGGAATTTACATCTGCCCCTGCATGTTCTAACATTTTACAAATTGCAAGATGTCCTTTCTTTGCAGCTCCCATTAAAGCTGTTTTGTTGTACTTGTCACGTGCACGTGTATCTGCCCCATTATCTAATAGGTAGCGTACAATGTCCTCATGTCCACGTTTAGCGCTGCGCATTAGAGCGGTTCTACCATCTCCATTAGCGACATTCACATTCGCGCCTTTCGCAACCATTGAGCAAACTTTTTCAAAGTCTCCTCTTGCTGCTGCATCAAAGAATTCTTGATTAATTTGATCCATAAACTCTCCTCCATTTCTTAACAAAATTTATGGTTTCCTTAGGAGTAAAAAAGACGGACCACATGAAATAATGCAATCCATCTTAAAAACAAATCAATTTTTTATGAAAATCCCCGCCAAAAAGAAGTTCTCCTCGTAGGGTGAATAAGTCTTGTACAATGAAAACAGATGTACTGACTTGAATCATGATCGTTTCAACTCCAATCTAAATTTGTTTCCTGACTATATTGTAACGTATTCTACTAAATCTTCAATACATAAAGAGAAGAACTTGAATCTTTTTTATGAAATTTTCATAATTCAATGAAAATTATTTCAAAGTAGCGTCATATTCCTTATAATATGGCATATATTTCTTTACTAGGTTATAGAACCTAGAAGAATGATTCTGTTCTAAGAAGTGTACATATTCATGTAGGAGGACATATTCTAGCCCTTCAATTGGATAATGAATAAGACGTGAACTAATCTTAATAAGATGTCTTTCTGGATAACATACACCCCAACGTGAGGTCATATATTGTACTTTAATTTGTGGATAGAATAAGTTATGTGCTGCACAGATCCTTTCATCCCATTCCCCTCGAAATTCATTAATTAAAGCTTCGATTTCTTTCATCGCATATTTACGAAAGGTTTTTTGAATTCTTTCATCTGTAATCTCTTTTAAATAGAAGGTTAAAATATCTCCATCAACTAAGATTGAATCACGCTTCGCTAATTCATATCTTACATATTTCTTTTCTCCATGAATATAAATGATCGGACCATTTACCCCTTCTTTATCAATCTCTGCTTTTCGTTGTTCCGTTTGTACTGTCTTTAAGATCCATGTCTCATGTTCACGAATAAAAGTTAAGATTGTTTCTTCACTTGTTCCATAAGGACAAGTGATACTAATCTTTCCATTCTTAATACGCATGTACATATTTCGATGCCTTGGTTTCTTCTTCACTTCTACATCAAAATAACTATTTCCAACTAATACTTGCATCTCTAACATTATACCTTGCTTTAAGATTATATTTACGTTAAAATAAATAGGCTATATGGCGGCCGTGGTGAAGTTGGTTAACACACTGGATTGTGGCTCCAGCATTCGTGGGTTCGAGTCCCATCGGTCGCCCCAAAGAGTAAAAAGAAGCCTAAATAAAAGGCTTTTTTCATTTATGGGGCAAATCATGAGACAAATATGTACAACTAAGAGGAAAGGACCGGAGAACTAGAATAGTTAAGGAGTATTACTTTATGTCTGAAAACAAGAGAAAAACATATCTAATGAAAGTAGATTTTTTAATCCTTTCCCCTAGTTATACGCATTTAAAAAAGTTTTCCAATTTTTCCAACCGGGGAATTTTTGGAAAATGAATTATTCTACATATTCTGAAATCGGTTTAATATAATCAGCACGTACTGCCCAGTTAATCGCTGTTTTATATTCGTTAACTAAATTGTCTGGAACATAGAATTCGCAAGTTGATGGAACATTAGTTAAACAACTACTCGCGACTAATGGGAATACATCTATTCCACCATATACTATTTTTTCTAATTTTTTACAATCATAAAATATAGAAGTAGAATTTTTTATTTTAGAAAACGAAGTAGTTGGAGTTCCTAATTTTATCCATTTAATATTCTCACATGTAGAAAACATACAATTAACAATTTCCACATTAGAAAAGTCAAAATTACTTGCATCTAAATATGATAGAGCCTTAGCATAGTAAAACATATAAATCATACTTTTCACGTTAGAAGTATTAAAATCATTAACATTTATGATTTTAGATGACTGGCTATGAGAAAACATATAATCCATGGAAGTACAATTTCTTCCCTGTTTGCTGTTCTATCATTATAGAGTCGAACTTTTACATGTTCTGGTTTCCATTCTATAATTTTTCCAACTCTCATATTTCGAATATCATACGAATCTGTTTGTATTGGATTTATAGATGTTTCAACTGGAACTATTGCTATGCAGCCTTCATCAAGCATTAACAAAACAGCATCAAGAATAAATGCTCTACCTGTTTGATCAATATTTGCTTCCGTTGTAAGGCAATAATTCAAACCAGAAGCAATAGGCTCTAAATATCTTCCATTTTGATCTAACCTAACATGTTGAATGTTTATCGCGGCACAAACAATTGCTATTCTATTAAAAATAGCAGTAACGATGGATCGTTCATGGCCTCGAGTTAATTTGGGCCTATCTGGCCGATAACTATATCCCGCCCCATAATAATCACGAGGAACATAATAATCGTAATCTTTACGATTTAAAAAAGCGTTCCAAGCATGCTGGAGACGCTCTGTAAAATTTGGCATTTTAGTTCCTCCTTTAAAAAAAAGAAGCTAATATATGCTTCTTTAGTGATATATTTATTCAATATTTATTAGTTTACTCGTTTCAAGCTTGTTAATAAACCAATCTTCAAATACATCTAAATTGGTAAAAACTGTTATTTCTCCATTTATTTTATTGACCCCAAAATAATTAGGTCCACCGCATAGTATATCTTTTAAATTGCTATTTTCCCCAGCTCTTAACGGCTCCATTTTAAATAAATACAAATCTCCAAAATCTCTACAAGAAATTAGCTTCATATTTTTTTCTTTATTCTTAATAATGTTAATACAATCTTTTAAATCCATTACTAATTACCTCCTATTAATAGATAATATTTTTTTGCTATTTATTGGCGACAACCTTAACGATATTCTTAATTTTAACTTCTAAATTGTCAAGTCTCGCAAATCCAAGTGAATCATCAAGTACACCTTTTTCTATCCCAGCAAAAAAAGAATCTGGTAATGAAAAAAATGCTTATGGTATGTGTAATCTTGGTTATAAAGAAGGCGGCGGACATCAATTAATGGATTGCATCCAACTAAAACCAAACAACGAAGACAAGTGCAATTAGATAATACGCTTTGGAAAAATCTAAAAACGTTAATGATTTTAGATGGTCCTTATGTGTTTGGTGGATATGTTGGACTTGCTCCTTCTACAATCGACAGAGTATTTAAGAAAGCCATTAAATTATCTGGTGTTAAACCAATACGATTACATGATTTACGTCATTCACATGCATCGTGGCTTATTAATAGTGGTGTAAATATAGTTGCCGTAAGTAAACGCTTAGGACATACAAATATAGAGCAAACACTACGTACTTATACTCACTTACTCGAATTCACTGATCAGAATATGATGCAGAAAATAAATGATTATCGTGAGACAAATTGTGAGATAAAATATCAAATTTTACCTTTAAATTTAGAATTTATGGAAAGAGGTCAAACCTCAAAAAATGGTGTAAATATGCCCGATACGAGCATTTTTAACATCAACAAGCACCAAGGGGTTCGAGTCCCATCGGTCGCCCCATAGGTAATGAAAGATGGCATATGCCATCTTTTTTCATACCTATTTATAGATTTCTATTCTCAGATAATTTCTTTTTTAAGAGAATCCCAAAAGCGAAAGAAAGAAGAAATAAGTGAATATATTCTTTTAAAGAAAAGGTATCGTTTGTATTAGGAATACTTTGAAGCTTTTCAATTTTCTTAATCGCCCCTACTTCTGTTTTAGAAGTACCTACTTTATGGGTTGATACAATCTTATATATATAAGGAGATACTTCTTTTAAGGAAGCTTGGTAACCATTTGGAACTAGATAATCCACTTCATAGGTGGCCGTTTCTTTCTTTAATACTGGATCAAATTGAAATACCATTTCGCCATCTTCATTCTTAATAATGGTTTTCTCATAAACCACATTTCCATTTTCTAATAAACGCACTTTTACTTTATTGGGACGAATCAAATCTTTATTATCTTCATCATTCCATACAATTGAACCACGATACGTTATATATTCTTGTGGTTTTTGTATTGTAAGTTGGGTTTGATTAGAGAAGAGTTCTTCCTTTGTATCTGTGACTTGACGAACTAATACACCAGCGTAATTAGGCGATACTTTTGTGGTAAAGGATATTTGAATGGATTCCTTTTTTGGAATTAGAAGATTCCATACCATATTCCCTTCTATGATTTCTCCTTGTAAAGAAGATTCAATGACTTCTTCTTGCTTACTTAAAGGTGTTTGAATGGTATAAGATAAATCTTTTGAAGAAGGATTTTCCATCGTTATTAAATAATGAATACTATCGATGGTTCCACTTAAAAGAGTTGAACCATCAATCGGTTCCCATGCCTCATTAAACATCTGTAGACTTGGTGGTTTTAGAATCCAAGATTCAACGGTATTTGTGCTCATCGTATAGGAATGCATTGCGATATTCGCATAACTGGTGTAATTTGTTTCAATTTGTGGTTGAACTTTCACTTCGAGTACCTTTGTGGCATTCGGTGGAAGATCCATTTCATAATAGATACCATCTTCTTTTTGAATACCACCTTCTGAGATTGCTAAAACTGTACAATGTGCAGGTAGGATATGTTGTAAGAAGAAATGTTTGGTTGATTGAAAAGGATTCTGTAAGTTTATTTGATAGGTAAGGATTGTATCTTTTGAAATCGATTGATCATGAAGATCGTTTCCATTACTATCTAATACTTTCATAGAAGCTTCAAAACCAATATTGTTTTGGATTAGATTCGATTGCACTTCGATTCCTTCAATCGATAAAGAAGCGATGGATTGAATTAAATCTTCCTTTCCATTCACTGAACCAATATACGATACTGTTTTTGATGATAAGGAAGGAAGAGATACTTCCCAATGAATTGAATTCTCTTGAATCTTTCCTTCTTCATAAATACTTTTTACTTGAATACCTTCAGGGATAGGAATTGAGATATTAAAATTCTTTGTTTCTGAAAAAGGATTATAAAAGGAAATGGTATATTGTATATCCTCATTTACTTTTAAGATTTCATTCGCTTTGGAAGATATTAATTCCGGTTTAGGAATTGGTAGATAAGATAAGACTATCTCTAGATCTTCTTCAATTGTTCCAGATAATTCTTTTGGTTTACTTTCATAAAATAGATAAGAAGAAATCGAAGGGACTTGAATGTTATATGGATTATGAAGTGGATAGATTGTTTCGGTAGGAGGTTGTATCTCTAAACCATTACTTGCGTCTAGATAACGTATTTTCATACGCTTTCCATCCAAATAAGTAATCCGTACAATAGCTTCTCCAGTATGAACACCTTCTTCATTCTTTGTATTCTTTAATATACTTGCTATATTTCCTTTCCCATTCTTTCCCCTTTCATATTGGGTTGCGTTCGTGCCTGGGAGTGCTTGTATTAGAAGTTGATTCTTATATTGAATTGTTGTTTCATCTTCTAAGAAAGAAATGGTAAGGCTATCTCCTTCTTTTAATTCAATTTCTCCTTTACTATAACTTCCTTTACCTCCTAGTAATTTCCGTAAATCACTTTGTGTATAAGTTTCTCCTTCTTTCCCCCATATTTCTAATTGGTAAATACCTGGATATTTCACTTCATAAGTGGAAGAAGAATGGTATTCCTTTGTGAGTGTGGTATTAATGGAAAGAAGGTCTTTTGGATGCTCTTCTTCTTTTAATTTCACAAAGAGATAGATTCCTTTTTCCCCTTGTATCTTAAGGGTATCGTCTATAACGGTATATGGTTTTTCAATGACATATTTCTTTTGTATATCAAGGATTTGAAAAAGATGAATGGATTCTTCTTTAAAAGTCTTAGGAAGAAAAATTTCTTCCTTTTCTTGAAGTATTTCATATCCATCCATAATTCCTTCTATTGTTTCATAATCATTTAAACCATTCTCTATGATTTCTTGATAGTTCGTATAATCATTTAGTTTTTTATATTCTTCTTCTGCTTGAATGGGAGATAAAAAGAAGAAAAATAAGTATCCCCCTAGTAATAAATAATTAATTATCCGTTTCATTCCATTCCTCCTCGATGACTACTTCTTGTCTTAAATATTGAATTGCGTTTGATTCCTTTGGGCGTTTCGCTTCTAAGTTTGTATCATAGGTTTTACTAGAGGCTACGAGTTTCACATCCCCTCTTTTTTCTGCCATGGATAATAGTTCTACATCCTCTACATTGATGGCTAATATGGCGAGATATGGACTTCCTGTACTATCCGGGTGATCCAAATCTAAGCCCTTATAATCTTTAATAGCGATTAGGCGTACATTCTCTAATAGAACCCCTGATATGACATTTTCATCACGTTCTGTAAAAGAGGCATAGATATCTACACGCTGTCCTGCCACAAGTGGTCCTCCCAGTTTCGCTAAATCAACTTCTAAAGAATAAGCTGCCTGTCCATCCCTTAGTTCTGTAGTAGGATTATCTGGTAGTTCTTCTTTTGTCTTCAACATACTTTGATAGAATAAAGACCCTGCAGGTATCTTCCCTTGAATATCGGTATACTTTCCTAGAAGGTCTTCTTTCTTTGAATAGGTATAGGTTTGAACATAATGTTCAGGTACTTCTACCTCTAATAAATCCGTCTCTACAATTTCACTTCTAGGAGGAATATCACGACTCGCAATGTAGGTCTTTGTGAGGTGTAGTTGTTTTTTGACACATACTTTGAACCCAAAGGTACAAAGAAAAATAAGTAATGCGACACAAAGCACAATACTAATCACCTTTAGGCTAATGATTTTTTTCATAGGTTCCTCCTTCACACAATATATTCACTAGAAGAAGGAAAGTTCCCCTATAATCCATAAAAAAAAGTTAGATTTTTATTGAATCTAACTTTTTTCATTGTTTTCATTCAGATTTCATTTAATTAAACATGTTCACCAATAATTTGAAACCACGTTTAATCATCGCTTTCTAACCTTATTTTACTGGATGATCCAATAGATATTGTTTAATTGCTTCTTTTGCTTCCGGTTTACTTGGCTTACATTTTTCAACTTCTGCTTTTCCTTCTGCTAATGCATCTGCCATTCCAGAGCATCCAGGATATCCACATCCGCCACAGTTATAACCAGGTAGTAAAGCAAGTAAATCTTCTGCACGATGATCTGGTTCTACATAGAATGCTTTGGAAGCAAATCCTAAGACAAGACCACAGACAGCACCAAGTGCTAACATCATTAGTAACGCTTTTACCATCTTATTCTTCTCCTTTATTCTTATTTTGATTACGAACGATACAGGTTTGTATCCCACAAGAATCACATTCTGGTTTTAGGTTTTCACACCCTTCTGGTACAGGTGTATTCTTATTTAAAGTTAAACCTAATACATAGATTCCTATGAGTACTACAACAATACCAATCGCGTATATAATTTTCATCTTATACAAGTCCTGCAAAAGCAGTGAAGGCAATTGCCATGATTGCAGCTACAACAAGCGCAATTGGATTTCCCTTAAATGCTTCTGGAACATCTGCACTATCAAGACGTTCACGAATTGTAGCGAAGATCACTAACATCAACATAAACCCTGCAGGTACACCAATGGAATTCACAATGGTTTCCACGAAGTTATACTTTTGTGTAATATTATCTAACGTAACATATAATACTGCACAGTTAGTCGTAATAAGTGGTAAATAAATACCTAAAGATTTATATAAAGATGGTGAAGTTTTCTTCACAAACATTTCTACAAATTGAACAAAGGATGCGATTAGTAAGATGAAACAAATCAGTTTCATATACTCAAGTCCTAAAGGTACTAATGCATAATAGTATAAAACCCAAGAGAATACAGAAGCACCAAAGATAACGAATATAACTGCTAGACCCATACCAACCGCAGAACTTAGTTTTGTGGATACACCCATGAATGGGCAAATACCTAAGAACTTTGATAGGATGATATTGTTTATAAGCATTCCACTAAGGAAGATAGTTAATAAGTTCATACTTATTGTGCCTCCTTCGCTGCTACCTTAGCAGCTTTTTCTTTTTCCGCTGCTTTCTTATCTGTCGCATTCTTATAAGCTGTAACTGCTGCAGCTAATACTGCGAAGGTTAAGAAGGCACCTGTTTGTTGCTTGAAGATTTCAATTTCAAATCCTTCAGGAATTAATCTTAATGAGAATAATTCAGCATTTGTCATAGGATTGGAAAGAGATAATGTTCCCGTTCCTAATAATTGTCGAATGAAAGCCATCGCTAATAAACTGAAGGTATAAGATAGACCCATCATAAGTCCATCTCTAGCAGATGCTAGAACCCCATTCTTACTTGCGTATGCTTCTGCTCTACCTAAGATAATACAGTTCACAACAATCAAGTCGATAAATGCACCTAGGGCAGAGAATAATTGAGGTGTAAATGCTTGCATTAACATTCCTACAATCGTTACTAGAGAAGCAATAATGACGATATACACTGGAATATGAATTTCGTCCGGTGTAATTGGAGCAAGTAAAGATACCACAATATTTGATAAGACTAAGACCACAATAACTGCTACACCCATACCGATGGCGTTATTGATTGTTGTGGTGATTGCTAAACTTGAACAAATTCCTAAATATAATCCAAAGACTGGATTATTTAATATCATTTCAGACGCGAAACTTCTTTTTACTTTCTTTTCACTCATACTCTTTCGCCTCCTTAGTTACCACTTGCCGCATTTAAGGCAGCTTGAGCCATTGCCGCAAGGGATTTACCAGTCCATGTAGCACCTGTTACAGAATCAATGGAATCCTCTAATGTTTTACCTACAAACTCTTGTTGTTTGTCTTCGGTTGTTGCGGTATCACCGATTCCTTCAGTGTCACCAAACACAGTTAATGTATAATTCACAATCTTCATAGATGCTAAATCTACTTCAATCTCTGCTTCATTTCTCTTATATTCATGACCTGAATGAGAAGCCATTCCATCAGGATCTAAGAGACCGAAACCACGAGATGTTACATGATATTTTGCAGTTGTACCATCATTGCTTAATTCTTCTACTTCACACTTAAATTGAGCATAGTCATCATTTAATGGGAGTGGATCGCCTGCAGGTGCAGGTGCTGCTTCCGCTACCGCATTTGGATCATAAGAGATACCATTCGTTTCATTGAAGTGTGCCTTAGCCGCATCAATACCTTGTTGAACAGCCGTTGTTGTAATGGTAGCACCTGTTAATAATGGTACAGGATCTGAAGAAGTTAATCCTTTAATTGTATTTACATAATCTTCTTCGAATGCTCTAGAACCGAAACCATTTGTTTCACCATGTTCTAGAACCGTATAACCACCAACAGTTCCATCATTGTTGAAGGCAATCATGAAGGTAAAGCCATTGGAGTTATAACCTGTATTCTTAATCTTATAGATCATACCTTGACCTTCTGCCTCATAAACACCTTGAATTAAACCAGTTGGATCCTCATAATCCGTTACTTCCTTAAAGGAAGCTCCAGGATAAATTAATTCTAAGTTTGCTTTTTCTTTTTCAATAGCTGCTGCCTCAATAATTGGAGCTGTAATTGAGTTAACACCAGCTAGTAATGTTCCACATACTGCACATAGAACACCAAGAAGTAAAACTTTATATAATGTACTTTCTTTCTTCATCTGTTTCACCCCCTAGTTTCCTGCTGCGGCATTTAAAGCTGCTTGAAGCATTGCCGCAATGGATTCACTTGTATAGGTTGCAGAAGTAACACAATCAACTTCATCATTTAATGTTTTACCAACATGACCCGCAAGAACACCTTCTTGGGTAGCGATATCACCAATACCTTCGGTATCCCCAAAGTGTGTTAAAACGACATCGGTTACTGTACCAGTTGCTAGATCAACTGTTACATCCATCTCATTACGAGAATATTCATGTCCTGTATGTGAAGCGATTCCATCTGGATCAAGCAATCCAAATCCACGTGCTGTACAGTGATATGTCGCAACACTTCCATCATTGGATATTTCTTCTGCTTCTGCTTTATAAGTTGCTAGGTCACCACTTAAACTGATTGGTGTTCCTAGTGATACATCAACTGCTGGTGCACTACCAGAACTAGAAGGAGAAGCAACACTTCCCTCTTTTACTTCAGCAATTGCACCAATTCCTAAGCCTACTACTAAGAAGCAGCAAGCACCAATTAATACTTTCTTTAAGATACTACCTGCATTCTTAATTTGATTTCCATCAAAGATTTTATCAATTGCAGGATAGAGCATATTCATAATCAAGATGGAGTATAGAACACCATCAGGCATATTCGAACGAAGACGGAAGATCACGGTAAAGACACCAGCACCAATCGCAAAGAGGATCTTACCTGGGATTGTGACTGGAGAAGTTACAGGGTCTGTTACCATGAACACACCACCAAATAGCACACCACCTGCTAAGACATGGAATAATGCATAGTTAATACCAGCACCTTTCATTAAACCAATGAGAAGTGTTAATACAAATACAGTTCCAATATAGAAGACAGGTAATTGCCAATCGATATCTTTACGAACAATTAGGAATACCATACAGAGTAATAATAAGACTGCACAAGTACTACCCATTGTACTTACATATTGTCCTAGGAACATATTTCCTAGTCCACCATAATTTCCAATTAATGTATTCACATTATCTGCAGTTGTCATCCAACTGAATGCGTTAATTGCTTGGGTTGGTGTAGCACCACTCACTAAGTCAACATTACTAGCAGCGAATGTGCTCATTAATACAGCAGCACCAAAGGCAGCTGGATTGAAAATATTTTGTCCAAATCCACCAAACACAAGTTTTCCAAATAGAATCGCAAGTACAGTCGAAACCCCTAATGCATAATGCGATACATTAACAGAAGAGATTAAGGTAAGAATGATTGCGGTTACCCAACCATAAGAGGATAATAGACCATCCACTACCTTTTGTTTTGTACACGCAAACCAAATGGCTTCTGTACATAATGCACAACAAACTGAGATTGCTAGATGTAATAGAACACGAAGTCCTACTTCACTACCATAGTTCATCCAATAGTACACAACGGAGAATACCGCTACTGCTAATAAGCAGAGGGTTAAATCTCTCATAATACCAGAAGTACTTTGAGGACTACGATAATGTGGAGCTGGTTTAAACACAAATTTCATATTATCTTTCCCCTTCTACTTCTTTAACGCCATATAGCGTTTCGCTCTTCTGACACCTTCGGTTACATCAATCTTAGATGGACAAATATAACTACACATACCACATTCAATACATGCGTTCACATCTAATTTCACTAAGGTATCAATATCTTTAATCTTTTCTGCGTTATTGATACGTACAGGTTCTAGTCCAGAAGGACAAGTTTCTGTACATTTACCACAACGTAAGCACTTAACCTCTTTTTCAGGTTTATAGTTTAATACCGTTAATCCATTTACAGGTGCTCCAACCACAAATAAATCATTTGGAATGGAGTTACCCATCATAGGACCTCCAGCAATTACCTTAACTTCTTCACTTGTATATCCACCACAAGCTTCAATGACATCATGTGCTGGTGTACCAATCGTAACAATTACATTCTTAGGTTCTTTCACACCATCTCCAGAAACTGTTACATACTTTTGTCTTAATGGCATACCATTCACTAATGCATCCGCTAAAGCAATCGCTGTTGAAGCATTATTTAAGATACATCCTGCTTCAATTGGTAAGCGATCATAACGTCTACCCGTTAATAAGAGCACAAGGGTTCTTTCCCAACCTGCTGGATAAATATCAGGAACTGTTCTAACTTCTACATTTGTACCATTGAAGGTCTCTTGTAGTTTCGCAATTAAATCTTTTTTATCTTCTTTAACTGCGATACAACCCTTTTTCGCTTGACTAAGTTTTAAAAGAGCTAATGTTCCTGTCTTTAATAAAGATAGGTTTTCCATCATGTTCTTATAGTCGGCTGTTAAATATGGTTCACATTCAACACCATTAATAATGAATAAATCAACATTGGTTGGATTTGTGAATTTCGCATAGGTTGGGAACCCTGCCCCACCTAAACCTAACATACCTGCGTTTTTCACAAATTCTAATAGTTCTTCATTACTTACACTTTCATAATCAATAGGATTGAAAGGTTTATCTACTGTATTCTGATGATCGTTTTCAATCTTCATATGATCAACATTCTTTAAGGTCGTTGACATACGTTTTTCGATCGCAACCACCGTACCAGATACTGGCGAATATACAGGTAGATAAAAGTGGTCATTACGTTCTGCGATTTTTGTGCCAATATTCACCTTGTCCCCTACACTGACCAAAGGTGTACAAGGGGCATTCCCATTCATAAGAGGAACCCAAATAACATCAGGATCGGTCATATTTAAAATATCTTTATGACTCGTTAATTCCTTATGTCCTTCTAGGTGGTGATGCATTGGACCCGTTAAAAATGACATATTCTATCCGTCTCCTCTACCAATGAATGATTATATCATTAAAAAGATGTATTTACTATTTATATAGGAATTATTTCAGTCTATGGTATAATTCTATACACTATGAAGAAAAAACAACTATTCACATGTTTATTGAGTGCACTTTTGGTAGGATGTACAAATACGATTCAACCGACACCTACTCCAGAAGTCTCCACAAAGAGTAATACGTGTCTTGATTGTGGGTTTGACACCTTCTTTTCTTTACGTGCCTTTCCCCTTGAACAAGATGAATTTGATAAAGTATTTAAGTCTAGTACAGATTTATTTAAATACTATAACGATTTATTTGATATCTATTATGACCATGAAGGTATTAATTCCATCCGTGTCATCAATAAGAATGCGGGAAAAGAACCCGTAAAAGTAGAACCAGTCGTAATTGAGATGTTGAAGACGGCGAAAGAGTTCTATGACTTATCCAATGGTGAATTCGATATCACGATGGGTGCCCTTCTTAAGATTTGGCATGATTATAGAACGGAAGGTATCTCTTTAAATGAAGATGGCGAATATGGTCATCTACCTCCTCAAGAGAAATTAGAAGAAGCGAGTCAATACCGAGGATGGGATTATATCGAAATTGATGAAGAAAATAGTACCGTCTATATTACCGATGAGAATGTATCACTTGATGTAGGAGGAATCGCAAAAGGATTTGCAGCAGAAGAAATTGCCCTATACCTAGAAAGCCAAGGATATCATACAGGTGCCGTAAACGCAGGAGGAAATAATCGTACACTCGGTCCTAAGGTTGATGGAACCCCTTGGCGTGTAGGAATACAAGATCCGAATTCTGGGAATTCTTTATTAGTCGTAGAGTATGATGGGGTTGGCTCTTTTGTGACAAGTGGAGATTATGAAAGAAACTATATCGCAGAAGATAAAAATTATTACCATCATATTATTGACCCTACTACTTTATATCCAGCTCGTCATTGGCACTCTGTTAGTGTCTTTACCACAAACTCTGCTTCCGCAGACTGTATCACCACAACTTTATTTACCCTTTCTTATGAAGATGGAATCGCTTTTATAGAACGTTATAAAGAAACACATCCGGATGAAATATTAGAAGCGGTATGGATTACAGATACAGATAAAAAGATTGAAACGGATTTTCAAAAGGTTACCAATAATGAACTCGTTATTTATACAGAAGGATTAAAGGATAAGATTACATGGAAGTAATGAAAGATATACTATTTGATTCTATTTTAGATGTTTTAAAACTCGTTCCCTTCTTATTTCTAGTCTATCTATTTTTAGAATGGTTAGAACACCAAACAAGTGGAAAGATGGAATCTTTCTTAGAAAAACATAAACGTAGCGCTCCTTTTATAGGGAGTTTATTAGGTTTATTACCAGAGTGTGGTTTTTCAACTGCCGCTAGTAGTCTTTATACAACTGGCGTTATTAGTGCTGGTACATTAATCGCAATCT
This sequence comes from uncultured Erysipelotrichaceae bacterium, assembly GCA_902797775.1. Classification (GTDB taxonomy): domain Bacteria; phylum Bacillota_I; class Bacilli_A; order Erysipelotrichales; family Erysipelotrichaceae; genus Bulleidia. The sequence goes on from CADBUH010000142.1 coordinate 16,723, forward strand.
TCTTATCCACAAGTGATGAGATGCTACCAATTATGATTTCTGCAAAAGCCTCCCCTTCTTTAATCTTTCCTATCTTACTTGTAAAAGTGATTGTCGCTACAATCGCAGGTAGTATCATCAATCATTTCGCAAAACCAATTCATTTACATATTGATGATTTTTGTGAACGTGAGGATTGTGATTGTGAACATGAAAATATTTTTAAGGCAGCCTTTGAGCATACCTTAAAGATAACAATTTGGTTATTTGTGATAACTTTACTATTTAATTCTTTTATTGAGATTATTGGGGAAGAAACTTTATCTTCCTTTATCGCATCGCATAAAGCACTTTCTTTATTAACCTGTTCTATCGTTGGATTAATCCCAAGTTGTGCTTCTAGTATCTTAATTACGACTCTTTATTTAGAAGGTGTGATATCCTTTGCGTCGGTTTGTACTGGTTTATTAGTAAATGCGGGTGTAGGAATGATGGTCTTATTCCGTGTGAATCCTAATTTTAAAGATAATCTTAAAATTGTAGGTGCCACATGGATGATCTCTCTTATCGCAGGAATCATCCTTGAAGTAATCTTCTAGTTCTTCATTTATAAATTGGAATTGTGACTTCGTCCAATTCCTTTTTCTTTCTTTTCTTAAAGATAAGAATCTCAATGGAGTATACTATTAATAGAAGGTATATGAAAAATAAATAGCATTTAGTATATGCATACAGTTACATGATAGGAGGCGATTTGTATGTTATTGCTTGTTGGGGCATTTTTAATAAGCTTAATTCCTGCGCTTGGCTTATTCTTTTGGCTAAGACGTTTAAAGGAGGATGAAAAATATAAGAACTTATGTAACAAAGCCTTTGTGAAAGGTTTAATTGCTATTTTACCTATAACACTTGTTTCCGCAACATTTAGTATTATAGAATCTTTATTACATTTAGGTGCTGCTGGAATTGTAATTAAATCTTTATTCCATAAATTCATCGTATTAGCACTTGCTGAAGAATTAGTAAAAGGTTGGTCCTTATTCCATTTTGCGAAAAAGAATGAAATGAAAGAAACAACTTGGTTAGATATCATTGTATTTATGACCATCATTGGAACTGCCTTTGGTTTAGCAGAAGATCTTCTTTATGCATTTGGAACAAACGCAATGCAAATGCTTGTACGTGGAATTACATCTGGTCACTCTTGCTATGGATTCCTAATGGGTTACTATATTGGGAAAAGATATTATACAGCAGACAAGAAATGGTTTATTCCTGCCCTACTTGTTCCATGGTTCTTCCATGGACTCTATGATTTTGCTTTAACACCAGAGTTATTAGAAATGAATGATCTTGTTGCTTTCGTTCCAGTTCTCATTGCTATCTTTGAATTAGTTGTATTAATCTATATCTTCTTCTTTACACATAAAGCAAAAACAAACGAAAAATATACAAAAACGATTCCTTTTGAGAATATCTTATGATTGGACTAGGAACCATTATTAACACAGTCAGTATCGTATTAGGTGGTCTTGTGGGTTTACTCGCAGGACACCTTTTCAAAGAGTCCATTCAAAAATCACTTACGATTGCGTGTGGAATTAGTGTTTTATTCATTGCGATTTCAGGAGCGATGGAAGGAATGCTAGAGATTAAAGAGAGTGCTTTAATCAGTAGTAAAGCGATGTTAGTGGTTTTATGTTTAACCTTCGGTACGATACTTGGAGAACTCTTACATATTGAAGAAGGTTTTGAATCCTTTGGAGAATGGTTAAAGAAAAAGAGTGGTAATAGTAAAGATGCAGAATTTGTGAATGCATTTGTGACTGCTTCTTTAACCGTATGTATTGGCGCAATGGCGATTGTAGGTGCGAAACAAGATGGTCTTACACAAGATTATTCAACCTTATTAGTGAAATCGGTTCTAGACTTTATCATCATAATGGTGATGACTTCTTCGATGGGTAAAGGTTGTATCTTTTCCGCAATCCCAATTCTATTATTTGAAGGTTCGATTACCCTTTTAGCTCGTCTTATCTCTCCTATCATGAGTGAAGGTGCAATCTTTAATCTATCTCTTGTAGGATCAATTCTAATCTTCTGTGTTGGAATTAATTTAGTCTTTGGGAAAAAAGTAAAAGTCGCAAATATGTTACCGTCTGTTTTATTCGCAATCCTATTTGCGTATTTACCTTGGAAGTTATAAAGAAAGGAATGAATCATGACAAAAAAGATTGTCGTTGTAAATGCAGGGCCACGTATAAATTGGAATACGGATACTTTACTTCAAGAAGCTATGGCAGGTGTTACTGAGGTAGGCTTTGAAGTTCAAAAATATGATTTATTTCGTTTAGAACGTTATACAGGATGTATCTCTTGTTTTGGATGTAAGAAAGAACAATTTAAAGGACATTGTGTTTATAAAGATGGTTTAACCCCTGTCTTAGATGCGATACGAGAAGCCGATGGTCTTATCCTAGGTTCTCCGAATTACCTAGGAGAATTAACCTCTTCTTTCCGTGCGTTATATGAACGTTTAATCTTTCAAAACTTAACTTATAATTTAGAGAATCCATGTTGTAATGAACATTTCATTCCTGTTCTACTTATTATGACAAGTAATGCACCAGATACAAGTTATCTTGATTTGCTACAAGGTTATCAAGCTACCCTAAATCGTTTTGTAGGTCCTACAGAACTCTTTGTGAGTGGTAATACTTTACAATTAAAAGACTATAGTAAAACGGATTGGCAGTGGACCATGTTTAATCCTGAAGCAAAACAAGTGCGTCATGAAACAATCTTTCCAGAAGAACGTAAACAAGTTCATCAATTAGCGAAGACATTATTTGTATAGAGGAGGATAAAAGAATGTGGACCTGTCCAAAATGTAAAAGAGTTTTTAATAATAAAAATCAATCACACTATTGTATAAAACCTACAACGATTGATGAATACATCCTTCAACAAGATCCCATCTATCAAGAGAAACTATTTCAATTAAGAGATCTTTTAAAAGAAGCATTACCAGAAGCAGAAGAAAGAATCTCCTGGTCCATGCCTACGTATTGGAAAGGAACGAATCTTATACATTTTGCGTGTTCGAAAACACATCTTGGTTTATATCCTGGAGAAGAAGCTGTTGAACACTTTCAAAAAGAATTAGAAAACTATTCAACAAGTAAAGGAACGATTCGTTTATCTTGGAAAGAAGATTTACCCACAAAACTCATCATCAAAATCGCAAAGTGGTGCTCGAAACATAATCCCATATATTTTATTGACATCAAAAAAAGAATGATAGAAAATTTTATTTGTAGGTTATTTAACCTATCAATAAATAATTGTCTCTAAATGGGAGGCTTTTGGACAATTATAGCGCCTGGCCCATACATGGGTGACGA
>CADBUH010000143.1 GCA_902797775.1 uncultured Erysipelotrichaceae bacterium
AAAGTATTTGACCCTACATTAGAATATTCTGTTCCTTATTTCTGGGGAACTGTAGGTCTTGTCTATAACAAGAATAATGTTGATCCTAAAGTCATTGAAGAACAAGGTTGGGATATCTTAAAGAATACTGATTATGCAGGACAAGTATTTATCTATGATTCCCAAAGAGATGCCTTCATGGTTGCGTTTAAAGCACTTGGCTTCTCTATGAATACAGATAATGAAAATGAAATCTTAGCTGCTACAAATTGGTTAATGGATATGGCTAAAACAATGGATCCAGCATTTGTAACAGATGAAGTTATTGATGCTATGGTCAATGGTGAAAAAGATATCGCTATTATGTATTCTGGTGATGCAGCTTATGTCTTAAGTGAAAATGAAGATATGGCTTGGATTGAACCAAACCAAGGAACAAACGTTTGGGTAGATGCGATGGTTATTCCAGCGAACGCAACTTGTCCAGGACTTGCGAATGCATTCATCAACTATATGACAGGATATGATGCTTCTTATGTAAACTCTGATGAAATTGGATATACTTCTGTAAATAAACAAGTATTTGAAGAATTATCTGGTGCAGGAGGAACTTATGAAGGAAATACAGCTTATATTCCACGTGTTGGATATGAAAAAGATGAAGTGTTCCATCATAATGAAATCCTCAAACAAGAGTTAGGTCATAACTGGAACCAAGTAACACAATCTTTAAATAAGTAAGAGAAAGGGACAGATGTCCCTTTTCTTTCGTTTTAAAATCGATTACTATTTTTCTATGAATAAAAGAAATATACCACTTTATATTTTATTTGTATTATTGGTGATTGCTTTAGGAGTAGGTCTATTTGCGAATCTTTTCATGACGCAAGAAGAAGTGGCAATTGAAGAAACACCAACACCTACACCAATTCCAACACCTGAAGTGTATCATGCCTCTTTATTAGTGGGAGGAGATGCTTTATTACATGGAGCCGTCTATGTAGATGCAGCAGTAGGGGATGGAACATATGATTTCCATGAACAAGTTTCCTTATTAAAACCATGGGTTTCAAAATATGATCTTGCTTACTATAACCAAGAAACAATGCTAGGTGGTACAGAATTAGGTTTATCTACGTATCCAACATTTAATAGTCCACAGGAATTTGGGGATGCGATGGTAGATTTAGGGTTTAATATGGTTTCTACCGCGAATAATCATTCTTTAGATGTTTGGGAAGAAGGAATCATACGATCAAAAGAATATTGGAAGAAACAAGAAGGTGTTGTAGAAGCAGGTACAAACCTTTCCTTTGAAGAACAAGAAGCTATACCTGTATATGAATGTAATGGAATTACCTATGCCTTTATGGCTTATACCTATGGTTTAAATGGATTAATCCCTCCAGAAGGAAAAGAATATTTAGTGAATGTGTATCCAGGACAAGAAGAAAAAGTATTGGAGAGGATACGACAAGCTAAAGAAAAAGCAGATGTTGTGATTATGGCAATGCATTGGGGTATTGAATATTCCATGGAACCAAGTGAAGAACAAATTACATTTGCTGAACAAATGGCAGAAGCAGGGGCAGATATCATTATTGGAAATCATCCGCATGTCATTCAACCTGTAGAATGGATTGGAGATACAATCTGTTTCTATGCAATGGGGAATTTAATAAGTGCTCAAGAAGGTATAGAACGTCTTATCGGAATGATTGGAGGACTTGATATTACAAAAACAGTTGAGAATGGAGAAACAACTATAAAAATAGAAAATGTCCGTGCTGATTTAATTTATACCTATTATGATTATGCGATTCGAAATTTTAAAGTTTATCCATTTGAATCGTTAGATGATTCCATCTTACCTGGTTATCAAGATATTTACCAAGAGTATATACAGATTATTACGGAAAGAGATAATACAATCCAAGTTGGAGGTATTTAAAAAGAGGTGTACTGAACTTGTCAACGAAAAGTAGACAATTCTAAAAAGTTAGATGGAAGCCCTGTGAGAGTGTAAACTCTGCAGGGCTTTTATAATTGTGTTTATACATAGGTCTTTCATAATTGTAATATTTGATATATTTGGTTATGAATTCTTCCACGCTGTCGTAATCATTAATTTTATAATCTGCCCATATCTGAGCTTTAATCCATCCGTTCATTGATTCAATAATTGGATTATCTGTAGGAGTTCCAACTCGAGACATAGAACGAATAATGTTATTATTAAGTAGAGCTTGATTGAAACTTGGGGAAGAGAATACTGAACCTTGGTCCGTGTGGAAATAGACTGATTCAGTTATTCCTTCCTTTTTTAGTAGTTTTAGTAATTGATCTCT
>CADBUH010000144.1 GCA_902797775.1 uncultured Erysipelotrichaceae bacterium
AGTTAAAAAACTGCTATCATTATTACAGGATGACAACTCAAAATAGAACCTATATCGCAATTGATTTAAAATCTTTCTACGCTTCCGTAGAATGTGTTGAACGTGGGTTAGATCCACTTAATACAAATCTTGTGGTTGCGGATAAAGATCGTACAAATAAAACGATTTGTCTTGCGGTTTCTCCTTCCTTAAAAAGTTATGGGATTCCTGGAAGACCACGTCTTTTTGAAGTTGTCCAAAAAGTGAATCAATTAAACCGTATCCGTCAAAAGAAGAACCATTGGAAAAAATTTCGTGGTACTTCTTATACCTATGATGAATTAGAAAAGAATCAAGATTTAGAAATTGATTATATTATCGCTACTCCTAGAATGTCCTTTTATATGGAATATAGTACACAAATTTATAATGTCTATTTAAAGTATGTCTCGAGTGAAGATATCCATGTCTATTCCATTGATGAAGTTTTTATTGATATCACAAGTTATCTAAAGATTTATGAAAAGAGTGCCCATGAGCTCGCTTTAGAGATGATTAAAGATGTCTTACGCACAACCGGAATTACCGCAACGGCAGGGATTGGGACAAATTTATATCTTGCGAAAGTTGCGATGGATATTGTCGCAAAACATATTCCAGCAGACGAAGATGGTGTAAGAATCGCAGAACTCGATGAAATGAAATATCGTGAACTATTATGGGATCATAAACCAATCACAGACTTTTGGAGAGTGGGTCATGGATACGCAAAGCGTCTAGAAAACTATCATTTATTTACGATGGGAGATATCGCTCGTTTCTCTTTAGAGAAAGATGGATATCTTTATGATGAATTTGGGATTAACGCAGAATTATTAATCGATCATGCGTGGGGTTATGAATCCTGTACGATGAAAGATATTAAATCTTATAAACCTACCAATAATTCTTTAGGAAGTGGACAAGTATTAATGGAACCTTATTCCTATGACAAAGCGAAAGTAATTGTAAGAGAAATGGTTGATAACCTTGTCTTAGATTTAGTTCAAAAAAACCTTGTGACAGACCATGTAGGATTATTTATTAATTATGATGCATCCAGTAATTTAGAAAATTTTCAAGGGGAAGTTGGATTGGATTGGTATGGTAGAGTAGCCCCAAAGCCTGCAGGAGGATCTACCCAATTAAAAGAATTAACCTCTTCCACAAAAATTATTATGGATGCGATTCTCGATATCTATACAAAAACCGTAAATCCAAAATTACTTGTGCGTAGAGTCACCGTTACCGCTAATCATGTGGTTTCTAAAAGCCTTCTACATGCCCAAACAAAAGTGGAACAATTCGACCTCTTCACTGATACAACACAAAAAGAAATCCAAGACCAACACCAAAAAGAAGAATTAGAAAAAGAAGAAAAAATTCAAAAAGCGATGTTGGATATTAAAAATAGATTTGGAAAGAATGCGGTATTAAAAGGCACAAACTTTGAAGAAGGTGCTACAGGTAGAGACCGTAATAAACAAATTGGAGGACATAAAGGATGAGTAATAAATATGATGATATCCTTCATCTTCCTCGCTTTATCTCTAAGAATCGTAAACATATGTCTAACTATGATCGGGCTGCCCAATTCGCACCCTTTGCGGCTTTAACAGGATATGGAGAAATGGTCCATGAGACAGCACGTTTAACCGATTCGAAAATTGAATTAAGTGAAGATAAGATAGAAGAACTCAATTTAAAATTAACCCTCTTACAAGAATCCCTATCTTCTTCTCCTATCGCAACGATTACCTACTTTGAACCAGATGAAAAAAAAGAAGGAGGTTCTTATAAGAAAGAATCTATGACTATAATAAAAATAGATGCGTTCTCACAAACCATCACAACAACTTCAAAAGTTATACCAATTAAACAAATTATTGAAATAGAAAGTGAATGATTCACAGGAGGTAATGATGCATCCATATATTGATTTATTAAATGAATTAACACAAGAAAACTTACCAGTCCTAACGAAACGGGTTCTTAATACAAACCCTATCGCATTTGAACGATTAAAGGTAGAGAAAACAGAAGATTCTTTCATCATGGTGAATGTTATGGACCACTGTTTAGCTGCACTAATGAAATGTGGTGATGTGGTGGAAGAAGATATGGAAGAACATATTTTAGTTGGGGTTATTCAAAGTGGTTTTATGAATCTTAATCCTGTCTTAATTACTATGAAGGCAGATGATGAGAATGAACGTGTTTATATTCAACTTTCTGCTAGAGAAAACTACATCTCTCAACATAGTGTTGAAAAAGCGCTAAAACGCTTTAAGGAGATTAACTATTAATAATCAAGTATAAATTATAAAAAAGCAAAAAAGACATGATTAAAAGAATCACATAAGTGATTTTAAA
>CADBUH010000145.1 GCA_902797775.1 uncultured Erysipelotrichaceae bacterium
CCTAAGTGAACTTCTAATACCTGTCCGATATTCATACGAGAAGGAACACCGAATGGATTTAACATAATATCAATTGGTGTACCATCTTGCATATATGGCATATCTTCAATAGGTAGAATCTTAGAGATGACACCCTTATTACCATGACGACCAGCCATCTTATCACCTTCAGAAATCTTACGTTTCTGAACGACATAAACTTTAACAATTTCTTTTACACCTGGTGGAAGTTCTGTGTCTTGACGTGTAAATACACGAACAGAGTGAACAACACCTGCACCACCATGTGGTACCTTTAAGGAGTTATCTCTAACTTCACGTGATTTTTCACCAAAGATCGCTAAGAATAATCTTTCTTCTGGAGTTTCTTCACGTTGTCCCTTAGGTGTTACTTTACCTACAAGGATATCTCCTTCTTTAACTTCAGCACCTACCATAACGATTCCACGAGAATCTAAGTTACGACAAGCAGCTTCTGCTACGTTAGGAATATCTCTTGTGATTTCTTCATCACCAAGTTTTGTTGTACGACATTCAAGATCATATTCTTCAATATGAATTGAAGTATATACATCATCACGTACCATTCTTTCAGACATGATAATCGCATCTTCATAGTTATAACCATGCCATGTCATGAAGGCAATTAATACGTTTTGTCCTAATGCAAGTTCACCTGCTTGCATTGCTGGACCATCCGCTAAGATATCACCACGTTCAACCTTTTCACCATTTTCTACAATTGGTTTTTGGTTGAGACAAGTAGAAGCATTTGAACGACGGAACTTTGTGAGTTCATAAGTATGTTCAACGCCACCTTTTTCTGTAACCACAATCTTATCTGCATCTACATAAGTGACTGTTCCAGGTGCTGTTGCAACACATGCTGCACCAGAGTCACGTGCGATACGATGTTCCATACCAGTTCCAACAAATGGACTGTGTGGGTTTAGAAGTGGAACAGCTTGTCTTTGCATGTTCGCACCCATTAATGCACGTGTACAGTCATCGTTTTCTAAGAATGGTACACATGCGGTCGCAACAGATACGATTTGTCTAGGAGAAACGTCGGCATAGTCAATCGTAGATTTATCTGCCATAACAGTTTCACCCGCAATTCTTGCGACAATACGATCACCAACTAATTTACCATCTTGGATTTCGTTTGCTTGTGCAATAACGTGATCGTTTTCTTCATCTGCGGACATATAGTGAATTTCATCAGTAACAACTCCATTCTTAACCTTACGATATGGTGTTTGAATAAATCCATATTCATTAACACGTGCATACGTTGTTAAGTAGGAGATTAATCCGATGTTTGGTCCTTCAGGAGTTTCAATTGGACAGATTCTTCCATAGTGACTGTTATGAATATCACGTACTTCGAAACCTGCACGTTCTCTTGTCATACCACCTGGACCTAACGCAGAAATACGACGTTTATTAGATAACTCAGCTAATGGATTTTGTTGATCCATAAATTGAGATAATTGCGAAGAAGAGAAGAACTCTTTAATCGCAGCAGTTAATGGACGAATGTTTGTGAGTTGCTTTGGTGTTAATACCGTAGCATCTGCAATGGACATTCTTTCTTTAACTACTCTTTCCATACGAGATAAACCAATTCTAAATTGATTTTGAATTAATTCACCTACTGTACGAATACGTCTATTTCCTAACATATCGATATCATCTGCAGTACCAATACCTTCTAGCATGGTTAATTCATAGTTGAATAATGCATACATATCAGGAATTGTAATTGTGTGTTTCGTATTGAATGGATCTCCACCAATTAGTTTTACTGCATGTCCATCTTCAGCGAGAATTTCAATCTCTTGAACACATGCTCCAACTAACCAAACAGAAATCTTTTCTTTGTTCATAACACGTGCGATGATATCTTCTTCTTGCTCTTTGGATAATGGTGTTACATCTTCATCAGGAATATATCTTTGACAAACAAGTTCTTTTCCATCAAGCAAGTCTTTACCATCTACTGTTACACGTCCTACTGTGTATAGACGCGAACCATAATGTAATACAGCAGAAGCATTATCATTTGTTAATTTTGCTTCTGTAGCAATGATACCTGTATATACAGATACTTCATTACATGTTTTAGAAATTTCTGCAGCATCTTCTGCAGTAATAACGGTACCTTTTTCAAGATTTAATTTCTTAACTTTAATATCATTTGCTAAGATTCTACCGATAAGACCATTTGTCCAACTTGCATCTACACTCTCTACTGTAGGATGTGTGAATGCATGAACATATGGAAGAGCACGACAGTTAATACCTTTATTTAATTCAGGTTTTAACTCATTTCTTTCATTCTTACCAATATATTTATTCTTCTTGAAAATAACATTTCCTTCGGCACCAACTAAATCGCTCTTAAGCGCATGTCCTTCCATACGATCTAAGATAGATAATTTCTTTAATATCTTATATCTACCAGCTTTGGTTAGATCATAACGACGATAATCAAAGAACTTTGCATCCATGAGGTTAATTGCACCATCAATAGTCGCAATTTCATCTGCTCTTTGATTCTCATATACACCTAATAAAGCGTCATGTGTTGTTTTTACTTTAAAATCTGCCTGTAATGTGTTTTTAACTTCTTCATAGTTTCCAAATACAGAAGTATATAACAACATATAATCATTCATTAGTTCCTTTTCTTCTTCTGGAACAATGACATCTGGATAAAGTTCAAACTGTAATGCCTTTAAGAACTTTTGCATTCCAGTTGTATCAAAACCATCTTCATCCTTATCAAGATTTAAAGACATTCCAATAGCTTTAAAAAGTAAAGTACTTAATACTTTTCTACGGCGATCAATGGATACATTTAAGACTCTGCCTAATGCTTGTTTCTTATCATCAGACATGAATTCTAACCAAGTACCACGACTTGGGATTAATTCACAAGTAAATGTATCTTTCCCTGTACGTTCTTCACTTATTACATCAAAGTATGC
>CADBUH010000146.1 GCA_902797775.1 uncultured Erysipelotrichaceae bacterium
ATACAAATAAAACGATTTGGGTTATTAAAACAGATGAACAAGGTAACCCAGTAGAAATTAAATCGGTTATCTTTACACAAAAAGAATTAAAGTTAGATGAAGTAGAATTTGAATTAACAAGTGAACCTCAATATGAAAGAGTATGGGATGAAGATGCACAAGAGTTTGTGGATAAGGAAGTATTCCAAGCCCATATTTTAGGTGTTAATTTAACACTTGCGGGATCAAATGATAATAAACCAATTACAGAGAAATATGTAAATGATCGTGTTCATGCGGATATCATTAATTTTGATCAACATTTCAAATATGACATTATGGGTTATGTACCACTTGAAGCAACTGCTTTTGAAATGATGGATACATTATATCCAGGATTAGAATATGCAGATAAGGATGGTAATCCTGTACAAGATGCTTCAACCGTAGAAAAGATCACAATTAAATTAATAAATGATCATCAACCAAATGGGACCGTATCACAAAGAGGTTTAGTCGATCGTCAAGGAAAAGAAATTGATATTAAAAATAAAGCAGAAGAATTAACAATCAATGGTGATACTTTAAAGGTGCGTTTTACAGATGTAGAAACATTAGATCTTTTAAGAGGACATTGGGTACAAGTTACCTTCTATGCACGTATTCTTAATCAATATCGTAATTTAGATGCATTAAAAGAAATTAATCCAACATGGGTTGATGAAAATTACAACAAACAAGGAGATCCTGCATTTGATTTAGAATTTGCGAATGGTGATTTCCAACTCATTCAATCCTTGATGGATCGAATTGGACCAGAAGATATTATTTGGGCAGTAGAAGGACCAAGTCGTTTATTTGCGAAGAGTGATAAAGGGGACTACTACGCAACACCAATGGATGATAAAACAGGAAATGTATGGATTGGTCCATTAGAAGAAGGATCTGGAGATTGGAGAAATGCGGATAACCGTTACTATGGTAGAGGCGCAGAAGGACGTAATACAAAACGTCAATTAGATCTTTCTGATCCAGATGATAAAAAACTTTTAGAAGCTTTATATAAAATGCCTAAGATTAAAGGTGCTGCTGTTGAAAAGGGTGCAGAGGGTGCATCGAGACTCTTTATCCAAGTTAAAATGCCAGATGGCACGACTAAGATTTACGCAACACCAATGAATGATAAATCAGGAAATGTTTGGGATGAAGTATTACCTGGAACAACCGATTATGAAATAGCAGTTAAACGATTAATACCAGATAAATTTACACTTCGCATGCTTGATTTTGAAACAGAATCATATGTTTTAAGTAAAGATAGTCATAATTGGCCTGTTATATCAGAAGAAAGACATGAAGGGTTACAAAATGAAGCAAAATATAGAGTTCGTTTTGGGAATGAATGGCAAGATAATTATGAAACAAATGTAGTCACTGTAAAACCAGAAACAACAGAATTGATTGTTGAAAAAATATGGAATAATAATTCAGTGAATGAATGGCCTTCTAAAATTAAATCTGTCACATTTAAAGTCTTTGCGATTAAAGATGATGAAGAAAGTCCTGTCTATGTGAAAGATGGGAAAGTAGTATCGATTGATACAGAAGGTGCAGAAGAATTAATAGTTGTTCTAACAAAGAATAAAACAAAAGAAACAGTTGAAGGCTTACCAAAACTTATTGGGACAACGTATATCGCAAGAGAAATACTCATTAATGATATTGAAATCCCATATGATGATAAGAATCAAAAAGGGTCTGTCGTCATTGATGGTGTTGAAATATTTACTGTGATGAGTAATCAAATCAATGATAAGAGATTCAGAAAAGCAGATGAGCAAATTGAAGAAGAACTACTCGTAGGTGTTTCGAGTGATAATCGTTTATGGGTAATGAGTGCAGATGGAAAATATTATGCGACTGCGATAGGTGATATAACTGGAACAAAATCATCCACAAAGTGGACGGAGATTAAGGAACCTGCAAGTGATGCGAGTGAAGAAGAAGTATTACTATACGCTAGAGCACAAGCTTTATTAGGATCCATCGATGAAGAAGGTCGTCAATATGAAGGAACTGCAGAAGATGTAAACGTGATCGATCTTACAAAGACATTTACCGCAACCAATAAACGTACAACTACTACTCCAACCCCAACTCCAACTACAACACCTAAGATTGATATTCCATATACTGGTGATTCACTCCATTTAAATAGTTGGTTATTCTTATTTGGGTTATCTGTCATGATGATATTCAGTAGTCTCTATATGGTGAAAAGAAAACATTCTTAATATAATAATTCTTGTTCATAAAGCAGGTTTAG
>CADBUH010000147.1 GCA_902797775.1 uncultured Erysipelotrichaceae bacterium
ATACCAAGGTTGTTCATAAACATAAAGAAACGGATATGGTCCATGCATAACACGAAGAATATTTAGTGGAATCGTTATTAAACCATATAGTATTGTAGGCAGTAATGAATAGATTACTGCTTTTTCATTTAAAGGAGGTTCCTTTTCAAAGATGATAAATAATAAGAAAGATAGTATTGGACATATCGTATGTGTAAATATCATTTGTCCATGAAATAGAATCCATACATAACCATATGTAGGACCTAATACAAATAACGCAATTAAAAAGGTTATACTTGTTAAACAGACGGTTGTAAAACGAGCAATACGAATCCATTCAGGAATCTCAACATCCTCTTTTAAATAACGATATGTATGATACGAAGAAATGAGTAAAACAATCCCCGATATTAAATTAGATAACTCTGTATAATACTGTAGCATCCTTATTCCATCATCTAGAACACTATCCAGTACAACCACCAATTCTAATATTCCTAATAATAAACTACCAATCCAAATGAATTGATATCTACTTTTCTTATCCATAATTTAATTATCCACCTGAATATAAAACACGCAAATCATTTTGATTTGCGTATCCTTTCAATTAGTCTTGTTTTTCAAATAAAGATTTATCTACTTTACATAGTGGACATTTCCAGTCTTCAGGAAGATCTTCAAATGCTGTTCCAGCTTCAACTCCATTTTCAGGATCTCCTACTTCTGGATCATAAACATAACCACAAACACTGCAAACATATTTATCCATTATTAATTCTCCTTTCCTACATCAAATGTAAATTCCTTACTAAAATCATAACACAATTATCGCTTAATCATTTGATATCCAATCCCAATATGTGTTTGAATCAAAGAATCTTCATCCTCACATTTTAGTTTTTTACGTAAAGAATTGATATACACACGTAAAGAAAGAATATCTGAATCCATTGAACTACCCCAAATTTTAGAAACAATATAGGAATGGGTTAATACTTTTCCAACATTTTGAGCAAGTAATACTAATAAAGCATATTCTTGTTGGGTAAGATGTAATTCATTTTGTTTAAGATAAGCAATATTTGAAGCAAAATCTATCGTTAAGGGACCATTTTCAAAAATGGATGATTCATCTTTTTGTTGCATATATTGAAGACGTCTTTGCATCGCATGAATACGCGCAATCATTTCATTGACAGAAAATGGTTTTGTTAAATAATCATCTGCGCCAATATTTAAAGCATCAATTTTATCTTTTTCTTCTTCTCTTGCACTTATAACGATGATTGGCATACTCGACCATGAACGAATATTTTCAATTACTTCTAGACCATCCATATCTGGTAACCCCAAATCCAAAAGCATCATATCTGCTTTTTGCATTGTCGCTATGCTTAAGGCATCCTTCCCTGTACTTGCCTCAAAGAAATCATAACCTTGTAGCTTTAAGGTTGTACGTATGAGGTTACGTACATGACTATCATCTTCTACTACAATTATCGAAAAATCATTTTTCATTTAGTTTCTCCTTCGCAAGTGAAAACCGAAATATTGTTCCATGAGGAACATTATCTAAAACTTCAATCTCTTGCCCATGTGCTTTCATCGTTAAATAACAATAATTTAAACCAATTCCCATCGAACGATAGCTATCTGCTATCTTCTTTTCTCCTGTATAGAATAAATCAAAGATATGTTCTTTATCCCCTTTTGGAATACCATTTCCATTATCTTTTACTGCTATCCATACTTTATCAATATCTTCTTCAACTTGAATGGTTATAGTACTTCCTTTCGGTGTATATTTAAATGCATTATTTAATAAATTCACTAATACTAAAACAATAAGTTTCATATCTGCTCTAACAAATAGATTTTCTAGTATTGGTTCCACCACCAAATGATGCTGATCATCTTTTTCACAGTGCTTTAATGCTTCTGCAATAATATCCTCCACACTTTCAATCGTTTCATTAAGATATTCATTACTTTCAACCTTAGTCATTGCTAAGATGTTTTCCATCTCTTGTTTTAACCACATCGCATCTTCATGAATATCATGATAGATTTTATTTCTTTCTTGTTCTTGTAATTGATTTCCATTCATCAACAATGTTTCCGCATTACCAGATATGGTCGTGAGTGGTGTACGTAAATCATGGGAAATGGAACGTAATAAAGTAGAACGGAATGTCGCCTTTTCACTTTGTATTAATGCTTCTTGTTTTTCTAGAAGCATTGTTTCATTTTCTAAAGCAAGGGTAAACTCATTTAGTATAGATAATAGGATTGTATTTTCAAATTCATTGAAGTTTTTACCTTGCATATCAATTCCTATCACTCCATAAAAATTATGATTATTATGAATACTATAATAACGTTTTGGACAATCTTGATAATTGTTTGTAAAGGCTCCAGCATGATGACGATTTTTAGCAGTATAAAGAATCACTTCTGTATCGATTTCTTGTTCATTTAATAGCGGCAATTCTTCACCATTACAAGCAAATACATTATGTATTTGTGTACCTACATCAAAATAGTAAATTGGTCGATCCAGTAAGCGTGATAATTGTGTGCATGTAATATGAATTAGGTCATGACGATTGGTCGCACTCTCTAATTGATTTGAAGTATCTAATAATACTTTTGCTCGATATGCATTTTCAGCTGAACTTGTTGCGACGGTCTTTAATTTACTCGCTAATGATCCCGTAATAAATGCAGCTAAAAAGGAAACAAAATATGTCATCAAGTATTCTGAATCATAAACAAACAAAGTAAAACGGGGTTCAATAAATAGATAATTAAACAAAAGAATATACAAGCTCGCTGCTAAGATTCCATAGATTTGATGACCCGTAGAAATGGATGCTAGTAATACCGCTAAAATATAAATTGTAATAATGTTTCCATTTGAAAAACGGGATTGATCAAACCACATCGATAACAAAGTCGCAATTGCCATAATACCTAAAACAATAAAGATATCTTTACTATTAAATAAGAATCTTGATTGGTTCTTAATACGGACTGGATAATCCGATGCAATCACATTTGGAATAATATAAATAGAAATATTTGTTAAGTAGGAAGCAAGTTGTTCCCCAATTGGCCTAGCAGCAAATAAAGAATGGCTTGGGGCACTAGATCCAATAAATAAGTCTGTTACACCCATACGTTTCGCAAACTCAACAATCGATAAAACAATTTCATTGGATTCAATGATATGAACTTCTCCTCCATACGATTTCACCAAATCAATATTACTTTGTAAGGAATTATCGGTATTGATTCTTTCTTTTGAACCCACATAAAGCGCAAGAAAATGATCTTCTTTATTTTTGGATTGGTTGGCTGCTTTAATGATGCTTTGGCAACTTGGAGAAGAAGATAAACAAACTAAGATTGTTCTTTTTGGTTGTATTTTCTCTTTCATAACTTATGCGCTAATTTAGATTTTACCACTGTTTTCCTTTCTTTTTTTGTTTCGTATTTTGGAAAAAGAATACTTAGATAGTATTTTACTAGTAGGTTTGAAATAATAATAGCACAAAGGAAACTTAAGAGAATAATGATTTCAAACATTTCCTTCACTCCTTTCTATAATAAAGCAATATGCTGTACTGTTTCTGTTTTACCTAATACCAAGAGTGTTTGCCCCTTTTTTAGAACGGTATCAATACCAATTTCAAAATCATAATCGGCCCCTTTAATCGCTAATATCGTAATTCCATATTTTTTACGAATATCATTTTCCCGGATGGTTTTCCCATCCCATTTCTTAGGTGTACGCATTTCAAAGATGCCATAGTCATCCCCAAGTGAAAAATAATTAAGAATACTATCGGTACTAAAGCGAATTGCTGTCCATCTACCTAGTTGCCTTTCTGGAAAGACAACATGATTCGCACCACTGCGTAACAATAACTTTTCTTGGTTTTCATTATTCGCACGAGCAATGATTTGTTTAGCACCTAGTTCATATAGTAGAAAGGTTGTTTCTAAGGAACTCACAAAATCATCACCAATTGCTACTAAACAAAAATCATAGTCATTGATACCTAGACTTTTTAAAAATACTTCATTACAACTATCACCAATTTCAGCTGTTGTAACATATGATAGAACTTCATTAATTTTCTCTTCATTACGATCAACTATCATGACTTGATGTCCCAAATCATGTAATTGTTTTGCACTATAGCGACCAAAACGTCCAGCACCAATAATTAATACATTTTTCATTACCATCACCTACAATTTCTATCCAATAATAATTTTTTCCGTTGGAAAACGAGAAGGAACTTTGTTCGTTGTATGAATCGTTGCATACGCAATCGTTAATACACCAATACGTCCAAACCACATAAAACTTATTAGGATTAATTTTGAAAGTTCGCTAAGACTAGAAGTGATACCAGTTGATAAACCAACTGTACCTAATGCACTTGCACATTCAAAAAGGACAGCGAGTAACTCCAGTTTTTCAACCGAAGCTAAAATAAGTCCTCCCATAATTAGCAAAAAGACATAAATAAATAGAATCGCAACCGCATGCTCTACAATATCAATACCAATTCTACGTTGCGAAAAATTAACATCATCCTTTTTCCTAATAAACGCACTTGTAAAGGCAATCAAAACAAATAAAGATGTAACTTTAATACCTCCTGCCGTTGATCCTGGAGCTCCACCTATCAGCATCAATAGCATCGTTATTAATAATCCACTTTCTGACATTTCACCATAATCAATCGTACTAAAACCTGCTGTACGTGGTGTCACACTTTGAAATAAAGATAATAAGAAACGTGTTTCCAATTCATTTTGTTTAAATTCAATAAAATAAAAGTATAAAAACGGTAACAAAATAAGCCAGAAAGTTGTAAGTAAGATGATTTTTGTTTGTAAGCGTAAAGCTTTAAAGCGAAATTTTACATCTAATAAATCACGCCACGTGAAGAATCCAATACCACCAATAATGATTAATAAACTAATACTGATACATACCAATGCATTATTTGCGTATGGCATCAAAGAACTCTGTGTACCATGTTGGCCAATTAAATCAAAACCAGCATTACAGAAGGCAGAAACCGAATGAAAGATTCCAAACCATATTCCTTTTAACCAACCATAATCTTTTACAAATGCAATCGATAAAATAAAGGCCCCTATCATTTCAATAACTAAAGTACCTACAAAGATGAACTTTGTTAGTTTTACAATGCCACCAATTTGTGGTGCAGAAATCGCATCTTGCATTGTACTACGTTGCATGATTCCAATCCTACGTCCCGTAAAAATCAACGTTGTAATCGCAATTGTAATAACTCCTAAGCCACCAAATTGGATTAATAATAGAATGATAAACTGGCCAAAGGTTGACCAATAAGATGCTGTATCAAAAACAATTAAACCAGTCACACAAACTGCACTCGAGGATGTAAATAAAGCATCTACAAAATTAGTCGCTTGTCCACTACGTGATGAAATTGGTAGCGTCAATAAACAAGCACCAATAATGATAAGACCTAAAAAGGCCAACAATATGGTTCGAAACGATGTAAAGTGATCATGTAAAAATACTTTAAGTTTTACCATTTCTCTTCCTCTTTTGTCTACATTCTAGAAAAAGAGTCATTAAGAAGAAGTTAAAAATACCCAATTCGTATTAAAATGGCGTTAAAATCACCCCCTTTACCACTTCTAGTAAAGGTTTTCTATTTAATAAGTAAAAAAAGAATCCCAAAGGACTCTTGTATTGAATATATGGAGCAGGCGACGGGAATCGAACCCGCGTATACAGCTTGGGAAGCTGTCATTCTACCATTGAATTACGCCTGCATGAGACTACTAATAATGATACTAGAAATTAGTATATTTCTCAATAATCCATGTACAATACTACTATGAAGAATTATGAATTATCACTTACAGAAATGAATCGCTTAGTGAAATGGTACAACAAGAATAAAAGAGATTTACCATGGCGTAATACAGGTGATGCCTATGATGTATGGTTAAGTGAGATTATGCTCCAACAAACACGCGTAGAAGCTGTAATTCCTTACTTCTTACGTTTTAAAGATGCATTGCCCACCATCCCTTCTTTAGCCACTGTTGAAGAAGATACTTTATTACGTTTATGGGAAGGCTTAGGTTATTATAACCGTGTACGTAATCTACAAAAATGTGCACAAGTTTTAATACAACGATACAATAGCCAACTACCACAAGATTATGAATCTTTATTATCCCTTCCTGGTATTGGACCTTATACAGCTGGTGCGATTGGAGCGATTGCTTATGGCAAACCCTATGCAGCAGTCGATGGCAATGTATTACGTGTACTAGCGCGTTATTTTGGTTCCAAAGAAGATATACGTAAACCACAAGTACGTAAGCAATTTGAAATTTGTATTCAGGACTATTATCAAAAAATACAAAAAGGAATTGAAAAAGATAAAAATTATATTCCGTCCTTTACCCAAGTTTTAATGGAACTGGGTGCCCTTTGTTGTATTCCAAATGGAATGCCAAATTGTAAGGATTGTCCATTAAAGAAAACTTGTATTTCTTATCAAAAGAATTTATATGATTCTATCCCCTATCGTAGTTCTTTAAAAGATCGTAAGATTATTCATCGAACCCTCTTTCTCATACGATGTGGGAATAAATTACTTATCCATAAAAGGCCAAATAAAGGACTCCTCGCAAACCTATATGAATTTGTTGGGGTAGATTCTTCATTCACTAAAAAGGAATCTCTTCTATATATCCAAGACCTTGGTTTTGAACCTCTTCATATTTCTTTACTACCAAATAGTAAACATATCTTTTCCCATGTAGAATGGCATATGAAAGCGTATGAAGTAGAAGTGAGTGAAATCTATTCTTTGAAAAAGGATTATCGTTTTGTCACAAAAAAGGAATTACAATCTCTCGCAATTCCTTCTGCCTTTAAAACATATCTCGATTATTATAATCTACGTGATTAGTTCTTATTAAACCCTTTTATAATGGATTTTAGAAGAGAAGTTTCTTTTACAGATTCTTCTTTCTTTTTTAATGTTTGTTTTGTGATTTTACGTGTTTCAATCTTTCTTGGTTTTGTTTCTTTTACTTGTTTCTTTGGACGTGGTTTTGAAACCTTTTTTGTATCCTTTGGTTTCTTTTCGGGATTCTTTTTTGTCTTCTTTTCTTTTGTCACAAGGAAGGAAGAACCATTTTCTTTTGTCCATGCACCCGTATTATCTCCACCTCTATGAAGTAAGAATTGGGCAGCCGTGTTTAAGTCATGGAAGCGATAGTTCTTTTCAAATTGAACTTGTCCTGTTTCTTCTTCTGCTAATACGCCTAAGGAGACCATTCTACGATACAGTGACTGCATCGCCTTCATTTCTTGAGGACCATATGCCTTCATTGTACTACCCGCTAATACTTCAATGGATTGTTCATTGTGGTAGATGGCCTTCGCATTTACCGTAGGAGCACTTAATACAATAATGTCATCATCTGGTTTAACTTCTTCACTATTCACCTTTCCACCTTGATATGGGAAGATCTTAATAATGGTTTTGGTTAAACTATCACAACGTTCTAGTATATCTTCAATTGTCCATTTATCTTTTTCTAAGATTTCACTATTCATTCGAATATGTTTTGTTTCTGAGAGAATACTCTTTTTAAATGCGAAATCTTGGTTTCCCATCTTTGTATTGTCATACTGTGCACAGAGGGTTAAGTTCCCTATTAAATTCACATAGGAAGTATATTCTTCTTCCTCTTTAATACCAGTAACCTTCTTCCAATAAGCATTTGGTCTTTGTGGCATAATATGTTCAATATTTAATTGTGAAGTATCGACTTCCGCAGTAGCCCCATAATGTTCAATCCGTTCTAATACAGAGCGAATACACATAAGAGAATAGGCATTGGTTTCTCTTAATTGCACTTTTAATTGATGATCGGTAGGCATCGCTAAAGCTTTTCCACGGTTATAGTTAATTAAGAAGACACGTGTAATTTCATAGATATTACGGTGAGAGCGATGATAGTTCTTCATTACAGAACGTAAAAGTTGAGGGAAATATCGACTAATTGCACTCGTATCATTTCCACATAAAGCACGTCTTGTAAGATATGTATCTATTAATCTTATTTGTGAGATTAATTGGTTCTTATCGATTTCATCTTCATCATAAAGATGAAACATTTCCATCAAGAAAGGTGCAGGTAATTTTGAATCACTCTTTCGAAAGTCTTTTAATGCATCTTCAATCTCTTCATCTTCGGAAGGTCCATTATAAATTTCATTATAATAACGACAATAACGATTAATATCACGCATTCTATTTTCTTTATCTAATATAGAATGATTCCAATAATCTTTAAATCCTTCATAAATATCTCTACGATTTAATAAGTTATATGTCTTACACGCTAAGAATAAACGGAAGAATTCTTCAAGTCTTCTGGATTCTGGAAGATAGGATTCTAGAGGTTGCCAATAGAGTCTATAGTTTCTTTCTTGAATATCATTCGTATCATTCATAAGAATATAGTTACGAATTAAATCCGCAGACGTTAAAGGAGCTCCTGTGGAATTGATTGATTCAAAGATTTGTTGGGCATTATCATTCTCTGATAATGGAAATACCAAAATATCAATCTTTGATAAACAATTTAAAATCGCAAGCAAATCATATTTCTTAGAGAATTCTACTAAACGTTTATAAATCGTTTCATAGTTTCGATAAACCGAAGTCTCAGTTTCTTTTTTATTTAAATCTTTATAACTTCCATAAATAAGTTTCGCATATACATCATCATCTGAAACCGTTGGTTTAAGACGTAGTTTTGTATCATTTCCCATATGACGATTATAAAGATAAAAATCATCAATCATTCCCGCAACATCTTTTTGTTTCTTTTCAAGTGCTAAACGTTTTAAGCATAACAAAAAGATAAAAGACGTTGTGAGTCTTTGTTGACCATCTACAATCTGAATCTCTTTAAACATTGTCTTAACTTCAGATTCAATGTAGATGAGAATCCCTAAGAAGTGATGATCCGTATTCCCTTCTAATAGATCTTCAATATCGTTTAGAAAACGCATCGTTTCATTCTCAGGATTCCACGTATAGTTTCTTTGATATACAGGGATCACAAATTGTGATCCCATATTTGATTTGATAAAGTCAGACATTGAAGTTCTGACAGGTTGTTTCATCATGTAAGATTTCCTTTCAATTATTTTTGGTCATCTTGCGCAATTAGAATCTTTAAAGCTTCAACCGCTGTACGAATTGCTCCATCTGTATCATGAACTTGTGGATTAGGTAATCCATTCTTTGCACGCTCTTGGTTTGCAACTGTTAATAATACCGTTCCACAACGAACATGAAGATAGCTCGCTACGACAAAGAGAGCAGAAGATTCCATCTCAGAAGCTAAACATCCTAAAGCAACCCACGCATCCCACTTACGTAGTAATTCTTGTCCATTAGGTAGTGTTTCTGGACGATGTTGTCCATAGAACGCATCTTTACATTGAATGACACCTGTATGGTATGCCATATCTAAATTATTCGCACCTTCTACTAAGGCATTGATGATATCTAAATTCGCAACCGCAGGAAATTCAATTGGTGCATATTCCCTAGAAGTTCCTTCCATACGTACAGAACCTGTAGCAATTACTAAGTCACCACTTTTAACATTTAAGTCCATGCCACCACATGTTCCTACACGAATAAAGGTATCTGCTCCACACGCAACGAGTTCTTCCATTGCGATGGAAGCACTTGGACCGCCAATTCCAGTAGAACAAACCGATACTTTTACACCATCAAGATAACCTGTATACGTTACATATTCTCTTGAATCTCCTACAAGTTTTGGATTATCAAAATAGGCTGCAATCTTATCACAACGCTTTGGGTCACCTGTTAGGATGACATAGCTTCCTACATCCCCTGTTCCAACACCAATGTGATATTGTTTTCCACTTCCTTCTGTGTAATCAATCATGTTTCTTTCCTCCAAATATTATTTTTTCTTTGGATTTAGAGTGCTGTCAATTCCCATTCCAGCAATCTTCCAAATCCCATTTTCTTCAATGAAAGATATTTGATAGCCACAATTCCATGTACGATCCACAACACCATCACTTGCATAATAATCAAATGTTACAAATCCTACCATAGAATCGTCACTTTGTTTAATAATGTTAAATGCGTTTTCATTTGAGAAGTTTGAAATACCATGAGGAGTAAACCATGTATTTTGCATTGTACTAATACGATCATACCAATCAGAATCTAATACGGAAATTGCTGCTACACTTCCTAAACCAACTTCTTGCGCTGGAAGCATTGCACAAATCTTTGCATCTTCAATAAAGATTTCTTTCATTTCTGAATCATTTACTTCTTCTCCAACATAGATGATTCCATTTACCACATCCACAAGGGTTCCATATCCACTCTTACCAACCACTTCAATTTGTGGTGTTCCTAAAAGGTTACTAAGGATATAGCGATCCACATGTGGTGCATCTTTCTCTTCATGCATTCCTATGAAATTAGACGCAACTACATTTTTTTCTGCTAAGTATTCTTTACTTAATTCTAACCCATTTACTTTAATTTTTTCACCTGTAGGCACTTCTACCATATATTCATTATCTCCACTAAAGATGGTAGAAGCTAACCAAACATTCTCTTTTGACTTCATAAGTTCTAGTGTTGAAAGATACTTATTGTCATAAGCTAAAACATATTTTAAATTCTTATCATCACTTTCTACAGGTGCAAATACAATGCGATCAATATCAACATCCTGATAAATCTCTTGAAGTTTATTAATATAATCTTCTTTTGAATTAATATGTGGCGCAATCACAAGTGAATCTTCATAAATACCATCAAAATCTTTATTTCTGATATGTTGAAGATAGGTACTAATCGCACTTTCCGGAAGACTCTTTTCTTCTTCTAGAAAGGCTTGTCTTGCGTTATTTGTATAAATATAACTTCCCCCTACACCAAGTGCAGCTAATAGAAGTAATACTACAATTCCTAGGATTGGGGAAACACCTCTTTTTACTTTCGCCATATTATTTGTCCCCCTTTACTAGAAATACAGTTGGTAGATTTCTAGAGTTATACATAGAGACGGTATTATTCACATATTCTCCTTTGTAGATCATCGCTGTTGAATTACCACCATCTAAGTTCGCAGCCATATAGGCATCATTCTCTTGAAAGATTTCAACAATATCTGGATAGAGTGCTCCAAAAGAAGAAGGCCCTCTACCATCAACGGTTAATAATAAGAAGGTTCCATCCCCTCTTTGTCCAATCCCTGTACGAGGATTTAATACTGGATAATCTCCATCTCCATCTTCAAATACAACTTGATAGTTAGAAATAAATACTGGGCCAAAGGTAACAGCTTCTTTAATACCCCAATCAAGTGCTTGACGCGCTGTTGTGTCTACACATAAAAGTTTATTATTTGAATCAATTCCAATGACAGGAAGATATTCATCCATACGTCCACTAATGAGTTCTCCTTCATGAATAACAATACCCCATGCTAGACCACCATTACCCATTCCACCTGCATCTTGGAAGCCACCTGCATTAATTCCACCAATCGCATTATTTCTTTTTACATAATCCATTAAATCTGGTGCAGGCATACCATTATCCATATTTGGATTAACTGCGACAAAAACATCTTCTGGATTATGTACTAACATAATATAACCTTCATAAGTTGAACCCGTAATATGTTTAATCTCTATTCCATCTTCACTAATAGGTTCTTCACTTTCTTGTGGTTCAAATGAGATTGTATTATTACGAATACTTTCCCATTCTTCATCGTTATAAAAACTCTTCGCAATCTTATATTCAAAATCATCTTCTCTTAAATTACGTATCGCATTATGCGAGTACGCAACTGCACTGCCAGCATATTTTTCTTTCATATAACTATAGCCGGTATAGAGCACCCCACACACTATTACTAGTAAACTTAGAAAGAGTAAAAGCAGTGGTGACATTCCTTTTCTTTTTTTAGACATATGTTTACTCCTAACTTCTCTAAATATTATATATTTTTAAATATTTATAAGCAACGCATGGTTGTATTATCGGAATACATGGTATAATTCACCATGATGAAAAAGAAAGAACTCTACATTGTTATTGGGATAGCTGTTGTTGCGTTAATCGCAATCATCTTTTTGAAACGTCCTGTTTCAAATAATCACCAACCAGTTGTCGCAATCAAACATAAAGATCAAATTGTACAGACCTTTAACCCAAATGAAAACGCAATCTATCATATAAAAGGTTCTTATGGAACTTTAGATGTTGAAGTACAAGATGGAAGTTGGCGCGTTATCAATGAAGAGTGTCCTAACCATATTTGTCATAAGATGGGTTGGAAAACAGTAGAAGATATCGATTTAATTATTTGTTTACCAAATGAAATTGTCATAGAGGTTATTGAACAATGAGTAGTGCAAATAAAACAAAACGTTTTGTATACTTAACGTTATTATCTGCTATGGCAATTACGTTAAATCTCATTGAATCCATTTATATTGGTTCTTTTTCCTTTGGGATAAGAATTGGTTTAGCCAATATCATTGCCTTATTAACCATTCATATTCTTGGCATAAAAGAGATGATTGTGGTTAATATTATGCGTGTCGTAATTGGAAACTTATTACGTGGATTAATCTTTGGAAGTACGTTCTGGATAAGTTTAGGTGGTGTATGTTTATCAAGTATCGTAATGATTCTCTTGTATAAAATGAAAGCTTCCATCTTATTTACTTCCATCTGTTCCTCCATTGCGCACTCTGTAGGACAGGTTATCATCGTTATGTTGTTTTATAACCAACCTGCGATTGCCGCAATTCTTCCTTACTTATTATTAGGTTCCATCCCAATGGGTATCCTAACCGGTATTACTGCAAAACTTGTATTAGATAGATTAAAGGGACTTCGATAAAGTCCCTTATTTTTTACGATGTGCTTCTTTCCATTTTTCAATGGCTTCTTTTCGTTCCTTCACTCTTTTTTCAACCCCTTGTTCGGTGGGTCGATAATACTTTTTATCTTTTAAAGAATCTGGAAGACATTGCATCGCACTCACTTTTTCTTCTGTATCATGGGCATAGATATAACCTTCCCCATATCCTAAGTCTTTCATTAAGGATGTAGGAGCATTTCGAATATGAAGTGGTACAGGTTCATCAAGCATCTCTTTCGCATCACTCGCAGCTTCCATATACGCAACTTCTAACGCATTGGATTTAGGCGCAAGTGAACAGAATACAACCGCATGTGTTAAATGAACGGTACATTCTGGCATTCCAATAAATTGACACGCTTGATA
>CADBUH010000148.1 GCA_902797775.1 uncultured Erysipelotrichaceae bacterium
CCCAATCGCATAGTAATCCATAATATCATCCTCGGTTACCCAATGATGTTTCTCAATTACTTCTTTTTGAATCATTGGTAACATAGCATAGCCTCCACCAAAAGTGAAGGCCCCCATTTTAAACCATGTGCTAAATAAATCCCAAAGTACCTTCATTTATTCCTCTATAAATTCTTAATTAATTGCGATAGTTTTGGAAGAAGTTGTTGTTTACGAGAGATGATGGAACTATCAAATCCATAGTGTTCATCAAAGGTTGTCTCAATAACTTCTCCGACTGCATAGGATAAAGGTCCATAATAAACAAAGATACTTCCTTCACCCATAACATCTGTAAATAACATTACCAATAAATCAAGTTGTTGGTGTTGTTGTTCTTGTGCCATATATTCCCTAAATTGAGGAAGTATAAGTTGAACATCTTCCATACGACTATAGTTTGTTTGCCCAATCGCAAACTTATATTTATTAACTTCATAATACTTAAGGTCTCTACCAAGAATCTCTTTTGGTGGAGCATCTTTAAGTGAAATAGAAGCATCTAACATTTCTCTTGCATAGGTATCTAAATCTTCAATTCCTGCAACTTCTGCTAACCACTTTACTGCATTACGATCCATATCGGTTGTTGTAGCAGATTTGAAATAAAGTGTATCCGAAATAATCGCAGAAAGAAGTAACCCTGCCATATCAGGACTTGGTGTAAATCCTTTCTCTTGGTATAGACCTGCAATAATTGTACAGGTACAACCACACTTAACATTTCGATAAGTAATTGGATAATCGGTTGTAATATCACCAATATGATGGTGATCAATAATCGCTAAGATTTCTGCATCATCCACATGATTAATGGATTGGTTTTTCGCACTATGATCCACTAATACAAACTGACGTTTATGATAATTTAATGTATGATAACGGCTTATCGCCCCTACTATTCTTCCTTCTTCATCTAATACTGGATAACTACGTACACGAGACTTTGTCATCTTCGCTGCGACATCACTTACATATTCTGTATGTTCAAAGTAAATGATATTCTTTGTCATAATGTTTTCAATTGCATAAGACTCTGTAATGGCTTGTGCTGTATGCATCGAGTTATCTCTTGTTTCAATGATGGCACAACCCTTTTCTTTCGCATATTGAATAACATCTGGTTCCGCAATAACACCACATGTTATCACAAGACATTTCGCACCTTCATTAATTAATGTCTTTTGTTTTTCAGTTCCACTCGACATAATACAAATACTATCTTGTAGGTTATAAACACGTGCTTCATGTCCTTCTAACGTAATGATATTCACAACCCCATTCGTTTTAAATTCCTTAGGTTCACAAATAACACTTCCCCCAATGGTATGTGCGATATCATCTAGTTTTGCATGTGCCATTAATGTATCAATATCTTCTACCGTTCTTAAACGATAAGCAGATAAATTAGATGTGGTACAAACCCCACATAACATCCCTTCATCATCAACCACAAATAAAGAACGGTTTTGTGTTCTTAACATAATATGCCATGCATGATGTACCGTAGCGTGTTTTGAAATGATGGTAGGTTCATCTAAATCAATATCCATCAACATCGTACGTGCATCCGTTAAGAGTAATGGATTCTCTTGATGGAATCTTTTTAGAATATATTTTGTTTCTTCATTTAAAGGACCTTGACGACAAGGCATCGCTTTCTTTCCTTCTAATTCTAATAGATTTGCGTATGTAATCGCAGAACATATTGAATCAGAATCAGGATGTTTATGCCCTGTTACATAAATCATATTATTCATAAAACTACCTCTCTAAAAATCAATAAATACGTCTTGTTTACGTTCTGGAGCTTCTTTTTCTTCATCTGGAACCCCTACACAAACTCCACCTAAACAGACATATCCTTCTGGTATATTGAATGAGGAATATAACTCCTCATGTTCATCAAATAACCCTTTTATATTATATATAAAACAAGTTCCTAAACCTAGTGCTGTAGCACCATTCATTAAATTACTTAACGCAAATGTTGTATCAACAACAGGTGTTAAAGCCGCTTTACGATAGAACGCTAATACGATAAGTGGTGCTCCATAAAAGGCTTCTTCACTACCTGATAAATGACATAATTCATATTTTTTCTCAAAATTTTGCACAAAAGCAAAATACCAAGGTTGTTCATTCATAGCACTTGGTGCTAGTACCATTAGTTCTTTAAGTTGTTCTATTTGTTCGGAAGAAATAGGTTCCTCTTTATAACGACGAATACTTCTTCTATTTTTTAATACTTCAATAACTTGATTCATATGCCCCCTTAATAGGTTAATATCTCACAACCTGTTTCTGTAATTAAGATTGTATGTTCCCATTGAGCACTGTCTTTCCCATCCACAGTATATACTGTCCATTCATTATATGCATCTAAAACTACACCGGCTTTTCCTACATTAATCATAGGTTCTATCGTTAAAACCATCCCTGGAACAAGTACCATACCTGTATTCTTCTTTCCAATATGAGAGACAAATGGATCTTCATGGAAATCAATCCCTACTCCATGTCCCCCTAATTCTCTTACAACACTATAGCCCTTCGATTTCGCATATTGAGAGATTGCGTATCCAATATCTCCTACGGTTCCCCAAGGTTTCGCTACAGACATTCCAATCTCTAGACATTTTTTCGTTTCTTCTACTAAACGTTTTCTTTCTTTACTTACTTCACCAATAAGAAACATCCTTGAAGCATCCGCATAATATCCATCTAAGATTGTTGTACAATCTACATTTACGATATCTCCATCATGGAGTTTACGAAAACGACTAGGAATTCCATGACATACTTCTTCATTAATCGAAGTACATACACTCTTTGGATATCCTTCATAATGAAGAGGTGCACAAATTGCATTATGACTCGCTGTAAAAGAAGCCACAATATCATCCACTTCTTGAGTAGACATCCCTTCTTTAATATATTTTCCAACTTCATCTAATACAGCTGTATTAATAAGACCTGCTTTACGAATCCCTTCAATATGCGATGGTCTTTTAATAAGTTCATCATCTGGTACAAGCATCCCTTTTTTACGACACTCTTCCATCTTTTCTTTAATATGTGCAGGAATTGGTTCTTCTTCAAAAATCTTTTCAATATGTTCTAACATTCTTTCCTCTTTCTATTTCGTTGTGCTTCCAAAGCCACCAACACGCTCTTCTGTAACTTCATCATCTATTGTAATACCAAATGGTACAAAAATACCTTGTACCATACCAGCACCCTTTTCAACTTCTACAACTTTATCTTCATGGGTATCATTCGTTAACTTACAAAAGATATGCCCCTCATTTTTCGCATTATAATAATCACTATCAATAATCCCAACCGTATTATTTAATTGAAGACGATATTTAAAACCTAATGAACTTCTAGGAAATAACATCAATACATAATTCTCTTCCATCTTTACACGTATTCCCGTAGGAACTAACATCTCTTTTCCTTTTTCAATTCTTAAATCAATTGGAGCATAAAAGTCATAACCTGCAGAACCTTTCGTTGCACGTTTTGGTAATGGAATTGCATCATAAATTTCTTTAATATTTTCTTCTTCCATCATTGGAAAGTTCTTCTTAAAATCACCAAGGAATTGTTCCCAACTAACTTTTTCAAATTGTGCTATCTTTTCCATCATGTAGTCCTTCCTAACTCTTGCATCATCTCAATCACTAATGCAGCCATTGCATATTCAAATGGATAAACCGTTAATAATAAATTCTCCGATAACATATGTGATTCATAGAAAGATGTATGTATCATCTTTTCAATAATCCCTTTCACATCTAAAGATTTGATATAGTCTACCATATTCTTAGGATTTAAAGAGGCAGGAAGGAATGGATAATCTTCTTCAATACTCTCTTTAAAGATTACACATAAATGATTTCTTACATCTTCATAAGTATAAACACTCTCACTATCAAACCCACAGACACTCATTAAACGATCTAACACTCCAAAGAAGATCTCTTCATCGGTTACAGAACGTTTATTAACCTGTCTTCTTATTTCTTCTTGAATATAATCTTCTTTACGAATACTTTCATTAAAATTATTTGAGAGTTTAATCTTTGTCTCTAATAATAAGATTTGATTAATAAAGTGCTTTAAATAACTAGGTGTTTTCCAATCTTTAAAGGTATATTTTAAACCACTATATTTACCAAATGCCTTCATTGTATCGTTATAGCCAATCGTTTCCATATGGCGTAAAGCTTTTTGATCAAAACTTAAGAAACGATTGGGTGCTTCTTTAGGATAGATATATTTGATGGTGATATGGTCTACATAGTTTGGATGTCTAGGTTCATCTGATAAATCAACAGCCACAATTTCATCTGCCCCTAACTGTAATGCATAATCAATTGGTAAATTATCAAAATAACCTCCATCTACGTATTCATGACCTTGAAATTTATATACTGGAAAGACTGGAAAGGCACTTGCGGAAGCGATTAACCAATCCGTTCCATTTTCTTTCATCATTTCTTTTGATACATAAATTGGATTTAACGTTTTATGTTCTACCACAATACATCCAAAATCAATTGGACTCTCTAAGAATTTCGTAGGATTATATAATTTTTTCGTTTTTTCTATAAAAGGACTGATATCCGCTCCTCTTTCTTTTATATAATTCGAAAAGAAAGAACCAATTAGATTCCGTTCATTAATAATCGTATCTAAGTTTAAATCCGTAGAAATAGCCCCTTTGATGATATCTGTTTGTGTAAGGTTATGCCATAAGTCATCGAGCACATCAAAGTCTTGTTGAACAAATAAAGCGCCATTTAAAGCACCAATGGAAGTTCCAGTCACAATATCAAAATTGGCCTCATTGAGGTCTCTTAATGCGTGAATCGCTCCATTTTGATAGGCACCTCTTGTACCCCCACCTGCTAATACTAACGCTCTTTTCATACTTCCTACATATTCTATCACGGTTTCTACCCTTTTTTCGGTTATAATATTCATGGAGAGTAAGAAATATGAAATTAAATGTTGCAGTATTTTTTGGCGGTCAATCCGTTGAACACGAAGTAAGTATTATTTCAGCCCATCAGGCAATTGAATCTTTAGATAAAGAAAAATATAATGTTCTACCAATCTATATTTCCAAAGACCAAAAGTTATATTTTGGAGAAGCATTATTTAATATGGAAACCTTTAAGAATCTCGATGCGATTCCAACTATCACAACCCATATTGATTTAGTAAACCAAAATAACCAAGTAGAGATTTTACCAGTTAAGACTTCTTTATTTGGAAAGAAGGTTCTAGGTACCATTGATGTAGCGATTCCTGTTATGCATGGAACCTATGGAGAAGATGGAACCATTCAAGGATATTTTGAAATGTTGAAAGTTCCTTATGCAGGTTGTGATTTATTCTCAGCTGCCGTTGGACAAGATAAAGTTCTTCAAAAACATATTCTTCATGATGCAGGATTACCTATTACCAATTGGTTCTGGGTATATGCTAGAGAGATGGATGATGATCCAGTTGGTGTACTCACAAAAGTACGTAAGTTAATCTATCCAGTTATCTTAAAACCAGCGCGTACAGGTTCAAGTGTAGGTATCTCAATCGCACATAATGATGATGAATATCGCAAATGTTTTGAAGAAGCACGTCAATATGATGAAAAGATTATTACAGAAAAGGTTGTGAAACCGATGCGCGAGATCAATTGTTCTGTATTAGGGGATCAATATAACGCAATGGTAAGTGCTTTAGAAGAAGTAAATCATGGAGATACCAATGAACTCTTAGATTTCAAAGATAAATATCTTCAAGGTGGTAACTCTTCCAAACAAAGCCAAGGTATGGCAAGTACATCACGTATTGTGCCAGCACCAATCAGTGATGGAAAAACAAAAGATATTCAAGAATTAGCACTTAAGACATTTAAGATTCTTGGTGCAAGTGGTGTCTGTCGTATTGACTTTATGATGGATGCGGAAACAAGTACCGTCTATGTGAATGAAATCAATACCATCCCAGGTTCCCTTGCGTTCTATCTATGGAAAGAAACAGGTGTCTCTTTCCCTGAACTCATGGATAAACTTGTTGAACAAGCTTTAGAAAGAGAACGTAGAAGAAGTCGTATGACATTCTCTTATGAAACAAATATTTTAGAAAACTATAGTAGTCAAAGCGCAAAAGGTGCAAAACAATAAAGAAAGAAGGTAATTATTATGGCAACTCCTCACATTGGGGCCGAAAAAGGTCAATTCGCAAAAACAGTATTAATGCCTGGAGATCCTCTCCGTGCAAAATTCATCGCTGAAACATTCTTAGAGAATCCAGTACTCGTCACATCTGTTCGTAACATTCTTGGTTTTACAGGAACCTATAATGGAAAACCTGTATCTGTCATGGCTTCTGGTATGGGAATGCCTAGTATTGGAATTTATTCTTATGAACTCTATTCCCAATATGATGTTGAAAATATCATCCGTATTGGATCTGCTGGAGCTTATTCTCCAGATTTAAGAATCTATGATGTTGTTCTCGCAACAGGTGCTTACTCGGAATCCAGTTATGCGAAAACACAAAATGGACTCGAAGAAAGTCATCTCTTACTTCCTTCTCCTAAACTCAATGAAAAATTATTAGATTCTGCACATCGTTTAGAGATTCCACTTCATGAAGGTATTATCCATAGTAGTGATGTATTCTATCGTGAAACAAAAGAATATTTAAAAGAGATTACAGATGTGCATAAATGTATTGCGGTTGAAATGGAAAGTTTCGCCCTATTCCATAACGCAAATGTATTAGGAAAGAATGCAGCATGTCTCTTAACAATTTCCGATAGCTTTGTATATCCAGAAATCACAACTGCAGAGGAAAGAGAAAAATCCTTTACAGGTATGATGAAAATCGCACTTGAATCTCTTGATTAATCATTTCAATAAGGCAAGGAAAATAATCCTTGCCTTATATTTTTACCTATGATATATTAATAAAGCACTATCCAAATAAGTGTAAAGAAGTCAACTGAAGAAGTACTCAAGAGGTTGAAGAGGTGCCCCTGCTAAGGGCATAGGTCGGGTGACCGGCGCGTGGGTTCAAATCCCACC
>CADBUH010000149.1 GCA_902797775.1 uncultured Erysipelotrichaceae bacterium
AAATCGAGTGACCCCCTATTAACAATCGACACCTATAAACTAGCTTCAACTACTTTTCCTTACCCTCTTCATTTAGGTGTTACAGAAGCTGGTGGTCAACTCGATAGTTCAATTAAATCTTCAGCAGCACTAGGAACTCTTCTTTATGAAGGAATTGGAGATACGATACGTGTATCTGTTTCTGGTCCACCTAAAGATGAGTTAATTATTGCGAAAAAATTATTGAAATGCTTTAACTTATATCAAGGTGTACCAGATATAATTGCTTGTCCAACTTGTGGAAGAATTCAATATAATATGTTACCTATCGTTAAAGAGATTGAAGAATATGTAGCAAATCTAAATTCTGATATTACAATCGCTATCATGGGATGTCCAGTGAATGGTATTCAAGAAGCAAGTCGAGCAGATGTAGGTATAGCCGGAGGATATGATTCAGGTATTCTATTTAAAAAAGGAAAAGTTATTAAAACAATTCCTCAAAATGAACTATGTTCTACTTTAAAAGCAGAAATTGATGCAATGGTTAAAGAACAGGGTTAAATGTTCTTTCTCGTAACATCTGAATTTCTTCCTTATAAGGTGGATTATCACCAATATAAGGTGTTTCTAATATTTTAACGATATGGGTCAATTTAGGATGATGTGCTATGGAACATAAGGTATCAAACCCAATGGTTCCTTGACCAATATTAGCATGTCGATCCTTATGTGACCCTTTTATATTCTTTGAATCATTTAAATGAAGAACATGTAAGTGTTTTAACCCTATCACATGATCAAATTCATCAAGAACATAATCAAAATCATTTAAATCATATCCTGCATCATTAATATGACAAGTATCTAGACATACTCCATATAAGGAAGGATTCTTTAGTTTTGATAAAATCATTTCAATTTCTTCAAACGTTCTACCTATTTCACTTCCTTTACCTGCCATGGTTTCTAAGCATATACATATTGAACTAGGTAAGTTTTCTAATGCATTTAATGTTTCAATAATTTTATTAATTCCTTCTTCTAATGTCGCACTTGTATACGAACCTGGATGTAAAACCATATATTTAGCACCAATCGCTTCGGTACGTTCTGCTTCAAATTGAATAAACTCTCTAGCTAGTTCACTAACTTCAGGTTTAATACAATTAGCAGGATTGATAATATATGGTGCATGTACTATCACATGATGAAAAGGAATGTGATTTTCAGTTAATAATTGTTGGGCTTCTTTTATTTTTAAATCTTTAATTGGTACTCTTTTTGTGTTTTGCGGAGCACCCGTATAGAGCATTAATGCATTTGCCCCATAAGAAAGAGCTTCTTTTACACTACCTAACACATAATCTGGAGCACACATTTTTGTGTGTGATCCAATGATTAAATTATTTTCCATTCTTCTTCCCTATTTGTCTTTCTTTATAAATAGCTTTCTTTTCTTCACGAATCTTTTGACGAATATAATCTCTTTTCTTCTTTCGTTCAATTTCATTAATCTTAGCAGCCATCTTCTTCTTATAACCAGGTTTTACCTTTGTATTCTTTTTTGTGTTTAACTTGGCAATTTCTTTTTTCATCTCATCATTCTTCTTTTTACGTTTCTTTCCATATGGTTGAAGCGTTTGCCATTTACCATTACGGTATCTAGAATGTTCAAAATGAATTCCTTTACGCATTAAGGAACGAATAGAAGCATCATCTTGTTCATGATATAGCACAAAGCACATACCATCTTTACCCGCTCTAGCCGTTCTACCAGCACGATGAATATAATATTCTAAATCATTTGGAAAACCACAAGAAATTACATGTGTAACTGTATCAACGTCAATTCCGCGTGCAGCTAAATCCGTCGCTACAACATAAGTCGTACGACTCGCTTGTAAATCTTTTAATGCTTTCTTTCTCTTTCTACTTTCAAGGTTTCCATGAATCTCTGTAACATCATAATCTTTATTACGTAATCCCTTCGCTATTTCTTCTGCAACATCTCTAGTATTTGCAAAGATTAAACATGTATAGGGTTGAAAACCAGGTAATATCGATAAAATTGTCTCTAAATAAGAATGATGATAACAAGGTATCAATACATGATTAATATGAGGGTTAAAGGATTCATCTTCTTCTATTTTAACGGTATATGGATGATGCATATACTTCTTGATAAAAGGTTTTAATTGTTCTGGCATTGTAGCGCTAAAGGAAAGCATTTGTAGATTCTCTGACATCCTACCTGCAAATGCATCAATATCATCTAAAAACCCATACTCTAAAGTCATATCCGCTTCATCAACCACTAACATTTTCGTTTTCTCAATACGTAATACCCCTTCTTGAAGGAATAAATCTTTAATTCTTCCAGGTGTTCCTATAACGATATGAGGTTGTTGATCTTTTAATTGTTTTATATCTTTATCTTTTTGTTTTCCACCAACTACTAATTTAATGCGAATCAATGGATTCACTTCTTTCATAAGAAGTGCTTTTTCATAGATTTGTACAGCGAGTTCACGTGTAGGTGCTGTAATCACAAAATCTGTAGAATCTTCTTCTACATCAATCATTTCCATAATCGGTATTAAAAATGCATGTGTTTTACCCGTACCTGTTTTACTGATTCCAATTAAATCCTTTTGTTTTAAGATAGAAGGAATCATTTCAGATTGAATGGGTGTAGGTTCCACAAATCCATTCTTTTTTATAAATTCAATTGTTGTTGGTTTTAAATTAAAATCTTCAAATTGTTTCATAACATCACCTATTTTCGTATAATTAGCATAGATATTATAACTGATTTTACGCAATGGAGGAATCAATGGAAGTTATTAGTGTAACACCACGTGGATATTGTTTAGGCGTCATTCGTGCAATTGAGCTTACGAAAAAAACAATTCAAGATAATCCAAATCAAAGGATTAGTATGCTTGGAATGATTGTACATAATCAAAATGTGGTTGATTATTTCACAAAACAAGGTGTTATATGTCTAGATGACACCAATAAGACAAGACTAGAATTATTGGATGAAATTGAAGATGGAATTGTGATTATAACGGCACATGGAGCAAGTGATGAAGTATTTAAACGTGCACAAGAGAAAGGTTTAATTGTTGTTGATGCAACTTGTCCAGACGTTAAAATAACACATACTATTGTTCGAAAACATATAAAAGATGGAGATGTTATCTATATTGGAAAGAAAAATCATGCAGAAGCGGAAGGAACAATTGGTCTTTCTAATAGAGTTCATTTAGTTTCGAATACAGAAGATGTTTTAAACCTTCCTAATCTAGAAAATGTCTTAATCACAAACCAAACAACATTAAGTATTTTAGATATTAAACCGATTATCGAAGCTTGCAAGAATAGATTTCCTGATGCAATTGTTACAGAAGAAATCTGTAATGCTACACGTATTCGTCAAGAAGCAATCATGAAATTAGAAAATGTCGATGCATTATTTGTGGTTGGAGATTCTCATTCCAATAATACAAATCAATTATGTGCGATTGGTAAAGCAAATGGAATTAAAGATTCCTATTTAATAGAAGGTAAATGGCAAATTACAGAAGAAATGTTGAAAGATAAAAATAGAGTAGCGATCACAAGTGGATCTTCTACCCCTACTGTTTTAACGAATGATGTCATTGAGTATATTCAAGAATATGCTTCTACAAGTATCTATCAAAAAGCAGATAAATCTTTCTCTCTAGACTTTTAAATCTTCGATTTCTTCCTCTGTTAAATAACGATACTGACCTACTTCTAACGAATCATCAAGAAGTAGGTTTTTCATACGAATCCGTTTTAAATATAAAACATTCTTATCCAAAGCTTTAAACATACGTTTAATTTGATGAAATTTCCCTTCATGTATAATCACATGATATTCAAATGGATTTGATAGAAAGATGTCTGCTTCTTGGCATTTATATCCATCAATTTCTAAACCATTTTTAAATCGTTCGATTTCTTCCTCTGTTAACGCATCATCTACTTTCGCAATATATTCCTTTTCCACATGTTTTTTAGGAGATAATAATTGATGTGCGAGTTGACCATCATTTGTGATTAATAATAACCCTTCTGTATCTTTATCTAGACGTCCTACGGGAAAGAGTCCTTTATAATATTCCTGTATGAGATCTAATACATTTGGTTCATTTCCTTCTGTCGCACTAATATAACCACCAGGTTTATTAAGCATAATATAAATAAATTCTTGATAGTGAATCACTTCATTATTTACCATCACTTCATCCGTTTCCTGAATCAGTGTAGATGGAGAAAGTATTCTCACTCCATTTACGAGAACTTCTTCATTTTTTATTATTTTTTTTATCTCTTTTCTTGTCCCAAATCCACAATCGGACAAGTATTTATCTAACCGCATCATTTTGAACGATTCCAATCATTAAATATCTTCTTTAAACTCGTATTATAGATTGCGTCAATTAACTTAAAGGAAGAAATAATAATACAATAAATCACAATACCAGCTAAAGCTAATCCAAATAATTCTAAGAATTGAAATAAACGTGATGTATTATCAATTGTGAAATTCAATAAGCGTAATCCACCATATAAACCATTTAAACCAATAATCGATAATGCAATCTTTAATAACCTTATTAAACTATGACTATAATTTAAATGATAAATACGTTGTATCTTAAATAGATTTAAATAAAGTAAAGATAAACTCGATATAGATGAAACTATAATAATCCCTACTTCATTACTATAACGAATCACAGGATAATAAAGAATCGACTTAATCACAAAGGCGATTAATACATAGGTATATACCTTCTTTTTATGGTTTAACGCTAATAAAATAGAAGAACTCATATAAGCCATAAATGCACATAAGAAAAGGATAGATGAACCAATAAAGGTATTTCTACCAATCGCAATATTTGATCCTCCAAATAAGAAATCATAATATGGTCCCGCAATTGAACATAATATAAAACAAATAGGTACACTAATTACTAAACTAGATTCAAGTAGTTTTAAAATATATTCACTATTTGTCTCTTTCTCGTTTTTATATAACATATAAATGAATGGTTGATTAATCTTAAGATTTGCGAATAATACAAGTGCCATAGGAATCTCACTTACGATAAAATACGTTCCATAAATCACATTCGCTTTATAACCTAATACTCCAATACTATTAAGAGTAGAAACCATCAATATATAAGAGATCGCAGTAAATAAGAAATATAACGCAACTGGAAGAAAATAGAAGATACTATTCTTTAATAATAATTTAATATAAGTATTTACTTTAATATCTTTTGTTGTACTATTACGAGCTCCTCTACTGACCTTTCCTATCACTGTACGATCAAAGCGAATCATATAGATGAGTGCAGCTAATGAACCAAGCCAATAAGACGCCACAATCAAATAGATCGCGGTATTAACGGAATAATCAAAGATATGATTAATCCCAAATAACGCTAATACCGTCAATATAGCCGTCAAAACATTCTCAATCATAAACGATTGATTAACGACTTTATCTTCCATGAATGCGATATAAAAACTACGATAGATAGATAATAATGGACGAATCACAAACATTGGTAATAAGATTGCGAAACTACGATGCAATAAAGATAAATCATTTGAACTCGCACCATATCCAATCATGATATCGGATAAGAAGAAACTAATAATATAGAATAAGATCGCAATAATTAATCCAATGGATACAAGTAATACAATTGATAAATAACGAACATTTAAAACATTCTTCCAATCACTCTTAATATAATAATTTTGAAGAATACCTGCTAAAGAAAAAGGTAAAAAGGAAGAATGTATTAAATAGGATAATGTTTCAATAATATAGGTAGGAATTAATAAATATAAATTATAATCTTTTAAATTATTTAAAAATAAAAAAACAATTAAAATAAATAATAACTTCTTATAAATAAAAAAAGTTAAATTCGAAAAGGAACCAGGAAAATGTAAAACTCCATCCTCGCGTTTTGTCATATTAACTTCCTCGAGGTCCTGCAATTGTCACTGGTGTAAATGAAGTTTCATCTAATGTATAAAAATAATATTCACGTGTGAATTTTTCGTGTGTTTTATCAGCCCATTCCACAAGTATCTTAAGTTCAATTGAATTTGTGGCAGATTCACCACTAATGACTAAACCTTTCACAAAACCACGTTCTGTATTGGATTGGAATGGGATTAGATTATAATCTTGGCTTTCAAAGATACCAATGGATGGCATCATCTTATCCGCATTCTCAAAAGGAATATTATTCTCTACTGCTAAGAATACGACATCATACATCGCAATTTGAGGATTCTCTAAGAATAAATAATAGCGATAGGTACCATCTGGCATCTTAGACATTTGCCCATCTAAACTAAAATATAAAGAAGAATCATTAAAACGAGTATTTTCTTCAATTGCTTCATAATACCCTCGATAATTCTCATAGATTAAGTTTTTATTACTATCTTTTTGTCCACATCCTAATAGTGAAAATGCTAAACAAAAAATAATGAGTTTTCTTTTCATAAACATAAAAATTATATCATAGGATTTCATAAAAAGAAGCGTGGGAACGCTTCTAATTACTTAAATGTAAATATGTAGTAGTTTCTTTTCCCTTTCTTAAGGATAGAGAACTCTTCATTAAAGGATTCACTCTTCTTTAAGGTATATTCTAATTCTGTAATTTTATCTCCATTTACTTGAATTGAACCTTGTTGGATAAGTTTACGTGCATCCCCTTTTGATTTCGTGATTCCAGAATTCGCGATTGCATCAATTAGAAGAATACCATCTTCAATCTCAAATTTTTCCGCATCTGATAATCCTTCTTTTAGTTCTGTAACCGATAATTGTTTAATATCACCTTTAAAGAGCGTTTCTGTGATCTTGAGAGCCTTTTCTAAGCCTTCTTTTCCATGAACGAGTTCTGTTAATTCACTCGCTAATGCCTTTTGTGCAGAACGAAGTTCAGGATGCTCTTTCATTTCGGTTTCAAGTTGTGTAATCTCTTCTGGTGTTTTGAAACTTAATCTCTTTAAGTAATCAATGATATCCGCATCATCCACATTAACCCAGAATTGATAGAATTCATAAGCACTTGTACGATTTGGATCTAACCATATATTCTTACCTTCTGATTTACCAAATTTAGAACCATCACTCTTCGTAATTAACGGAGAAGTAATACCATAGACAACCGCATTTTCACCTTCTACCTTACGAATTAATTCTGTACCTGTTGTTAAATTACCCCATTGGTCAGAACCACCAATTTGAATTTCACAATGATATTGTTGGAATAAATGTAACCAGTCCATTGCTTGTAAAATTGTATAGGAGAATTCCGTATAGGAAATACCACTATCTAATCTCTTTTTGATGGTATCTTTTTGAAGCATATAAGAAACATTAAAGAGTTTCCCATAATCTCTTAAGTAATCAAGTAAGCTCATCTCACCAAGCCAATTATTATTGTTTTCCATGATGGCTGCGTTTTCTCCATCAAAGGATAGAAATTTCGCTAATTGTTCTTTGATACAATCCGCATTATGTAATACTTCATCATGGGTTAATAATTTACGCTCTGTAGTAGGTCTAGGATCTCCAATCATTCCAGTAAAACCACCACATA
Source organism: uncultured Erysipelotrichaceae bacterium (assembly GCA_902797775.1). Classification (GTDB taxonomy): domain Bacteria; phylum Bacillota_I; class Bacilli_A; order Erysipelotrichales; family Erysipelotrichaceae; genus Bulleidia. The sequence goes on from CADBUH010000149.1 coordinate 7,665, forward strand.
AAGCAATTGGAGTATGGCCTTGGTTTTGATAACGTCTTAATAAAATAATTTGTTGAAGATGACCAACATGTAAAGAATCCGCTGTAGGATCAAAACCACAATAAATCGTAGCAGGTTTTTCTAAACGTTCTACAAGCGCATCATAATCCGTACAATCCTTTACTAGACCTCTCCATTTTAATTCTTCAATAAAATTCATACTACTAATCCTTTCTTGGACAAAAAAGACGTCCTAATCTAAGGACGCCTAAGCGCGGTACCACCTTAGTTCATGATTTCTCATGCCCTTCATACAATCTCTTTAACGCAGAGGATTACGTTTGACCTTTTGAGATCAAATGCTCCAGGATGTATTCGTTTTATAATTTATCATCCTTTTCACCAACCAGGATGTCTCTACAATAAATGGATAAAATTACTTTTTCCCTTCAACGCCTAAGATATCTTATCACGACCTAGAAGAATGTCAATTCTTAGTTGATTGTCGTGGTGTAAATAAATAACTTAATTCAATATGCTTATCAAAGTCTGTATCATTTTGTAGTAATTTCGTCATAACACGCATCGATACAGCACCTAAATCATAAGATGGGATTGAGAAACTAGAGATTTGTGGACGAACCATTGAATTATATTTTGTATCAATAACACATACAACTTCCATATCATCTGGTACAGAAATATGATTCTCTCTAGCCGTATTCAAGATTGCCATAGCTTGACTATCACGATTTCCAATCATTAAATCATATTTATGTTCTTTTAACCAATCGGATAAGAATAAATAAGAGGTTCTAGTATCAGCAGGAATCTTTAAATAGCCATCAAATTTAAGACCCTTTTTCTTAAAAGCAGCTTCTGCCCCTTTTTTCATTTGTTCACTGATATAACGATTCTTACGATCTTCAATAATCGCAATTGAGGTTTTACCTTCTTCTAAATATTTTAGAGTTAGTTCATAGATTGCTTTTTCAAAATCAACATATACCGAACAAATATTATCCGATAAAATATGATTTCCAATTACTACAATAGGAATATTATATTTTGATAATTCCTCCATCTCTGGCATCATTAATTTATCATTATATAAAACAACGCCATCTACATTCGATTTAATGATATCTTCTATAATATCTTTCACATCGGAAATACCTTCTGTAATCGTATGAAGCATAATATTATAGTTATATATTTTTGCGACATCAATTAATCCATTTATGATTTGTCCAGTATACGTAAAACTGGCTTCAGGAATAACTAAAGCAATTGTCGTAGTTTTTTGTAAAGCTAAACCTTGTGCAATTGCATTAGGTTTATAACCTAATTTTTCAATTGCAGCTTGTACTCTTTCTCTTGTAGGAGCTTTTACAACATCACTACCATTAATAACACGT
>CADBUH010000150.1 GCA_902797775.1 uncultured Erysipelotrichaceae bacterium
TATGCGGTAATGGTGGAATGGCAGACACGTACGCTTGAGGGGCGTATGAGGCGACTCGTGCAGGTTCAAGTCCTGTTTACCGCACCATAGAAAATAAAAAAGGGCTATGCCCTTTTTTTGTTTTGGAAGATATAGCGAGATGGTAGAAAGATAAAGAGCGCTAGGAAAGCCGAAGCTACAAAGATCCAAGAAACTGGTAAGTTAACAACCTCATTATATCCATTCACATATGTGCCAGTAGAAAATTGTTGGATGATGAAATCTCCAATAAAAGGTCCAACAATCATCGGTATTAAGACATACGCTAATAAACGAATTCCTTGGAACATTCCAACATGTTCCATCGGTGTATAATCACGAATCGTTGACATAAAGACAACGGAAATCGCAACAAACCCAGTCATCATAATGGTACCCGCAATAATAAATAAGATTGGTGTTTTCATCATAGAAGCAAGTAATAATCCTACAATAAATAATACGATTGAAAGATTACACATCTTTTCTTTTCCAATATTATCTGTAATACGTCCAATCATAATAGAGGCAATGGACGCAAGGATAATCACAACCGCCATCACGACCGAATACGTTACGGTATCAAACGCTAGTGTCTTTTCTAAATAAATTAATAGATAGGGCATAAAAACTTGTACAGCGATATTAAAGATACACATCGCTAATAAAGTTAAATAAAACATTTTGTTCTCTTTAATCACTTGTGGTTTAAACCCATAGAATATACTTTCTAAGATTCCCATCTTTTCACTTTCCATATGTGGTGGTTCCTTCACAAACAATAATCCAATCCCACCACATATAGAAACAATTAAACCCATTAACACAAAGAATAAAGGCCATCCTGTAATTTCTATGATGATTCCAGAAGCGCCCGCAACAATCAACATCGCTAATAACGGAAAGACATTTAAAACCCCTTCTACACTTGCACGGTTTGTTTCATCGGTTGTCTCTGTTACCCATGCGTTGAAACTTGCATCATTTGCGAGACTACCAAAGAAAGACATGATACAATCCATAAAAATCACAAAGAAAGCAGTACGTGCTAATACTTGTGCTGCCGTTAGAGAAGGAAATAATCTTGCGGTATTCTCTCTTGAGATAAACGCAAAAGCCATTGTGATTATTCCCCATATAATATAGCCAACACAAAGAAATAATCTTCTCTTTCCAATACGGTCTGTAACTATTCCCATGATTAAAGTTGTGAAAGTACTAATGATGGCAGACCAAGCAACCATCGCTGCGATATCACTTGTGGTACCACCAATATAGTTAAATAGGAAAAGATTAAACTGCATGTTTTCGATGGACCAAGCGATTTGACCAATTAAACCAAATAAAATGATTGTAGCCCAAGATGACGCTGATAACTTTGTTTGTTTCATATGATTTTTTCCTTTTGATTGTTACTAAAATTATAATACAAAAAAGAGGATGATTCGCATCATCCCCTTATTCTAAATTGTGAATATTGATTTATGCATTAATTAAAGAAACAAACATTTCTTTAATATCTTCTACTGTAACAGGTCTTGGATTACCTGGTGTACAAGCATCTTTCAATGCATCTGCACTTAATGCATCAACATCTTCCATAGGTACTACATCCTTTAAGGACATTACAATACCAACATCTTCTCCAAGTTTCTTAACCGCATTAATCGCTGCATTACGTGCATCTTCTAAATCCATTGTATAAGCACCTTCTACACCAAATGCATCTGCGATATCACGATATTTTTCTCCGGATACTGGTGCATTATAAGCCATAACAGTTGGTAGTAAAGTCGCACATGCTTTTCCATGAGGCATTCCATAGTATGCACTTAAGGTATGAGCCATAGAGTGGTCTACACCTAAACCAACATTGGAGAATCCCATACCTGCGATATATTGTGCAAGAGCCATTGCTTCTCTACCAGCAGGTTCTCCATTTACTGCACCACGTAAATTCTTCGCAATCATTTGGATCGCTTTGAGATGGAACATATCTGAGAGTTCCCAAGCTCCAACTGTAATATAACCTTCAATTGCATGGGTTAATGCATCCATACCTGTAGCTGCTGTAAGACTCGCAGGCATTGTAGACATCATATCTGGATCAACAAACGCTACAACTGGAATATCATGTACGTCTACACATACAAACTTTCTCTTCTTCTCTACATCCGTAATGACATAGTTAATTGTTACTTCTGCAGCTGTACCAGCTGTTGTAGGAACCGCAAGAATTGGTGTACAAGGATTCTTTGTATCTGCAACACCTTCTAGACTTCTTACATCCGCAAACTCTGGGTTTGTATTGATAATACCAATCGCTTTTGAAGTATCCATAGCAGATCCTCCACCTACAGCGATAATACAATCTGCACCAGCATCTTTAAATGCTTTTACACCACCCTTAACATTTTCAATCGTTGGGTTTGGCTGAATGTCACTATATACCACATATGGAATGTTCGCTTCATCTAATAAATCAGTCACTTTTTTTGTTACGCCAAACTTTAATAAATCTGGATCGGTTGCGACTAGAGCTTTCTTAAATCCTCTTGCATGGAATTCATTTACAATCTCTTTAATTGCACCCGCACCATGATAGGATGTCTCATTTAAAACAAATCTTGCCATAATATCCCTCCTTATCTGCAACATTTATTTTCTTCTATTCTCACATTAGCACAATTTTTTAAAAATAATTTAAATTTTTATGAAAGCGTTCCCTTTTTCCTAAAAAAATACTCTAAAATGCGATTCTATAGGCACTGAAAACGGTATCAGTTTTTTTGAAATGAAAACGCTTTAAATACGCATGGTTAAGCCTCTTAGAGCACTTCCTCTATTGTTTTTGAGAAAGAAATCTATACCATTATAGATAGAAAGCGAGGCTTTATGGAACGAATTACTTTATGTGACTTAAGAAATGAAAGCAATCACTATGAATTATCTGCAATTTATGCTGAAGATAAATTAACAATTACAGGAGAAAACAACAACATCAATAAACATAACACCCAAGCAATTGGACACTTCGAATATCATTACTTCTTAGATGAAGAAAATACATCTCGTTTCTTTGAAAAGTTAAATATGCAAGACTTTAAAGAAATTAAAGAAGCATTCCATGGGATAAATGCTTCTAGAAACTTTAGAGAATTCTGTAATGACAACAACATTGCTTTCTCCTATTACAATACAATTTAAGGATTTCTTAAGTATAAGGGGCTGTAACGCATAACAGCTAAAATAAAAACGTCCAATAACGAAAGTTAAAGGACGTTTTTAATTGATATAATTTAGTTATGA
>CADBUH010000151.1 GCA_902797775.1 uncultured Erysipelotrichaceae bacterium
AAGCAAATATATTAGTGACTATGATAGATTCCTTTTAGAAAACAAAGTGTCTGAATTGCCTAATACAGAAGATACTCAATTAGAAAAACTAAAGCAACTAATCGGAAAAGAAGTGGAAGTTATAGTTGATAGACCCTTAGGAACAAAACACCCTAAATACAAGAAGACAAAATATGAAGTGAATTATGGATATATTAAAGATATTCTTGCGAGTGATGGTGAATATCAAGATGCATATATATTAGGAATTAATAAACCGGTAGAAGTTTTTAAAGGAGAAGTCATTGCAATTATTCACAGATTAAATGATATAGAAGATAAACTCGTAGTTTCAATCCCGTCAATTGAATTTAGCAATGAAGAAATAATTGCGTTAACTTCCTTTGTCGAAAAATATTATGAAATAGAGATCATTAGATAAAAAGTGAAGAAAAAACATTCGTTAATAAAGGACTTCGCAAAAAATGCGGAGTTTTCTTTACAAAGTATGTATAGTGTGTATAATAAGTATTAAGGAGGGATTGAATATGTCTCTTAGAAAAAACATAACAATTGACGAAGAAGAATATTCTATTATTAGCAGATACTGCAAAAAAATTGGGAAATCATTCTCAGAGTTTTTGCGAGAAGTGGCCTTAAATGAAATTCGCAAAGTTGAAGAAGAAGATTTATATACTTATCTTATTAAGAACGTTTCCTTCGCTTCAAAACAAGAACAAAAAGAATTTGAAAAACTTGATTTAGATTTCGAAACAAAAGGTAAGGAGTTAACACTTGATGACATCCTATAAAGTTCTCTATTCTAAATCTGCAGAAAAATTTATTAAACAAAACAAGGCAATAGGGATACGCTTTATGAAAGTTTTTAGTGAGATCTCTAGCAATTTAGCATCCATAAATTTTTATGATATAAAAAGATTTCATCACAAAAAATATAACGATATTTTTCGTTTAAGGATAGGGAAGTACAGAGCTATTTTTAGAGTGATTAAAGATGAAATTGTGATCAGTGTAATTGATATTGACGCGAGAGGAGATATCTATAAAAAAGGAAGGAAATAAAGTGTCATAGGATACGCAAGACTCCGTAGAAATGCGGAGTTTTTTGAACTTTAAAATATTATTTGAAAGTTCAAATATAAGATTGATTATCCTGTAAAGGAAAAGATGCAATATAATATTTGATAGGTGATTTAATGAGTAAGAGATTATCACAATTTAAACCATATTTAAATTCGATTCCTGATATCTTACGCTATCAGGTTGTCACAAAACTATTATTAGGTGCGTGGCTTTATGTGTTAGGACGTCTCTTTCGTATTCTATTAAATAGTACAGGAAGAGTCGCTGTTAGTAGTGGAGACTTTACCTTTTTGTTTTCTACTTGGCAAGGAATCCTCATTATTTTAATTGCGTTAATCTCTTTATTTGTATATGTCGCACTTGATTTGAATTCGAAAATCATTATGAGTAAGAACTTTCTTTATGGAGAGAAGGTTTCGATCCTTAAAGCGAGTATAGAAGCGATGGAAGGGATGAGTCGTCTTTTAAACTTTAGGGGAATCCTTGTGGTTATGTATATTGTATTGATTGCACCTATTGTAGGCGTAGGAGTATCCATCACCTTAACCAAAGGTTTCTATATTCCTACCTTTATTTCTTCGGTCATCGTTAATACACCTTTATATTTAGTCCTTGCGTGTATTGTGGGATTAATCTTTGTGGTAATAGGTATAGTAAATCTATTTCTTATACATGGGATTGTATTAGATAAGATGAGTGTTAAAGAGGCAAGTAAACAATCAAGAAAACTAGTAAATGAGAATTGGAGAGATTATGTAGGACAAAATATAGGCTTTGTGATTGTTGTGGCAGTTGTATTAGGAATTATAACGTTTATCGTTTTAATCCTACCTTTAATGCTTGTGGATGTATTACCTTTATCCGTTTCTTTAAAACGTAGTTTAACTGTATTCTTTGTGATTGAAGGGAGTGTTTTGTCAATCTTAGCGGACTTTATTGCGACCCCTTTCTATATCATGAAGATGACACAACTTTATTATCGTTATAAAACAGGAAAAGAAATTACGTATCAAGAAAGAGACTTTAAAGCGAATCGCTTTGAAAAGATTGCGGTTACTTTTATCTTTATTGGAATCATTGTGGTAAGTGTCATACTAAATAGTCACTTTGATGAAATCTTCCCACAAGATTCTTCTGTAAAGATTATTGCGCATCGAGCTGGAGGTAATGAAGCAGCAGAGAATACTGTTTCTGGACTTGAAACAGCTTATCTTAAAGGTGCTTATGGAAGTGAAATCGATATTCAAAGGACAAAAGATAATCATTATGTGATTAATCATGATGGTAACTTTGAACGAGTTGCGGGTGATAAAAGAAAACCAGAAGAGATGACCTTAGAAGAAGTAAAACAATTATCTGTAGAAGGAGAACCAATCCCTACTCTAGAAGAGATGCTAGAAGCAAGTAGGGGGAAAGTCATCTTATTTATTGAACTAAAAGGAAATACAGCCGATCAAAAGATGGCAGATGATGTCGTAAGGATTGTAAAAGAGAAGAAAATGGAAGAAGAAGTCATCTTAATCTCTCTTAAATATAATCTTATTGATTACCTTGAAACCAATTATCCAGAAATGAAGACAGGGTTCTTAACATTCGCGGCTTTTGGGGATACAGCGAAATTAAATTGTGATTATTTAGGATTAGAAGAAGAATCCGCGAATAATGATGCGATTTCTGCCATCCATAAACAAAATAAAAAAGCACTCATATGGACTGTAAATGAGAAGGGATTCCAAAGACATTTCTTATGTTCAAACGCAGATGCGATTATTACAGACAACATTACCCAAGCAAATACAGTCCTCCAAGAGATTAAAAACCGTTCTAATTTAAGTCGAATGATCGATAAGGTAAGAGGCATATTAGGATAATCGTTAAAAATTTAGGAGCTATTAAATAAAACGTTGTTAAACGTGGTTGATAGCTCTGAACCACATAAAACTATTAAATAAAACGTGGTTTTGGTTTTGACCGACCACGTTTAATTTAAAAGAACCACTAACAAGATAAAGCCTCGAAAGAGGCTTTATTTCTTATCTTTAACAGTGATAAAATAAAAGTAATTAATGGGTTTTCTTTATGAAATTTAAATACGTTCGAATTCAAGGTAGAGAACTTTCAGAAAACACAATGTACGCTAAAGGAATCTTTAGTATGTGTGTACAGATGCTAAGGGATAATGTCATGGAAGAGGAGGATGCAGAACTATTTAGAGAGATTGATTCTTGGTTTGCAGAAGAGCTTCCTTGGCCAGAACCTTGTAAGAGACAAGAAAAAGTCGTTTGTTTTTTTAAGACGGAGAATTCGGAAGAGATGATGAAGATGATTAATCCTGTAATGTGGTTGTTAGAAAGATATAATCATCCCTATTATGTGGTTTATACCAATTTCCCTGGTGAAATTGTATATGAAGATAAATATCAGGTGTGTTGTAAGGTAGAGGATATGATTATTGAACCAATTCCAGAATCTTGGACACCTGATGATAAATAAGGAGGAGAGAACATGGATATTAAAAAAGAATTAAATGGAGATGAATTAAAAGTAACAGTATCAGGAAGATTAGATACTACTACAGCTCCTACACTAGAAGAAGAGTTAAAATCTTCCATTGATGGTATAAAGAAATTAGTGATTGATTTTAAAGATTTAGAATATATTTCATCTGCAGGATTAAGAGTATTACTTGTAATGCAAAGAATCATGAATAAACAAGGAGAAATGCTTGTGACAGATGTAAATGAAACGGTTATGGACATCTTTGAGGTCACAGGATTCTCCGATATTCTAACAATAGGGAAATAGAATGAGTAAAATAAAAAATATTATTCGTAAAATGAGAGAGGAGTTTCTTCATACAACAGAAACTCTTTGGCAAAATGAGGTCAATGCGAATATCTTTGTAGCACAGATTCTAGTAGGAACTGCCGTCATTGATCTTATTATCATGGTATTAGGTTTTTTTAATGTCTTTACGATTGAAAGAAGAGTTCTATATGGTGTATTGCTAAGAGCGCTTTTCGAACTACTGATTCCTGCATTTGTTTGTTTCTATTATAAGGGGCAAAAGAGATGGTTAAAGACACTTATGCTATTAGCGTATACGGTCGTGCTAGCACGCGTAGAATCGGTTTTAATGCATAATGTAACCTTATGTATGGTATTTCCTACCGTATTATCGATTCGCTACTATTCGAGGTCTGTAACAGCTGCTACAGCATTCCTAACAACCTTATTATCAGGAATCGCAGATTATGTAGGTGTGGTCTTAAGAATGGGTCGATTAGATATGAATATGATTGAACTACCTGCAGGGACCGTTCTAACCTTTGATAAATTTGCGTTATTAAGAGATGTGGTTACTCCTATCATGGATAAGGTTGATATTAATCATTTATGGATACATACCTTACAACATTTCTATTTACCAAAGCTATTCTTATTCTCAATGGTAGCGGTTATGGCTGCGGTGATTGCACAACGTGGTAGAGAAACCATCTTTGAACAACAAAAAGAAACCCAAAAGACAGAACGTATTTCTACAGAATTGAACTTAGCGAGAGATATTCAAGCGAATATGTTACCGAATATCTTTCCTCCATTTCCAGAACGGAAAGAATTTGATATCTATGCGACAATGACGCCTGCGAAAGAAGTAGGAGGAGACTTCTATGATTTCTATATGATTGATGAAGATCATCTTGCGATGGTTATCGCAGATGTATCTGGTAAAGGGATACCTGCGGCGATGCTGATGATGGCTTCAAAAATCATGATTAAGAATTTCGCAACACTACGTGCAGATGATCCTGGGATTATCTTAGAGAATGTAAACTATCAAATCACAAAGAATAATCCTGCCGAAATGTTTGTGACTTGTTGGTTAGGAATCTTAGAATTATCAACGGGTATCTTAAAGGCATCCAATGCAGGACATGAATATCCTTGTATTAAGCGTAAGAATGGAAAATATGAAATGATTCGGGATCGTCATGGGCTTGTATTAGGTGCTATGGATATGAGTAAATATAGTACTTATGAATTGAAATTAGAAGAGGGGGATTCCCTATTTGTCTATACAGATGGGGTAACCGAAGCAACCAATAAAGAGAATGAATTATTTGGTAACGATCGTTTAGTAGATGCTTTAAATAATAGAGAAAGTGAAAATGTAATTCAAGTAATTGATGGTGTAGCACTAGCGATTGATGATTTTGTACAAGATGCACCTCAATTTGATGATATTACAATGTTAGCGTTGCATTATAACGGGGAGAAACATATGGATGAATTAACAATTGAAGCGACAATCGACAACATTCCTACCGTAACAGCTTTTGTGGATGAGAAATTAGAAAAACTAGATTGTCCTATCAAAGCACAAAGTCAAATTGATATTGCGATTGATGAACTCTTTAGTAATATCGCAAAATTTGCTTATCATCCTGAAACTGGACCAGCGACGGTAAAAGTAGAAGTGGAAGAGAATCCAATGACAGTTATTATAACTTTTATTGATCACGGACAACCTTATGATCCACTCAAGGCTGAAGATCCAGATATTCATTTGGATGCGGAAAATCGTGAAGTAGGTGGATTAGGAGTATATCTAGTTAAAAAGACAATGGATGACGTGACTTATGAATATAAAGATGGTAAAAACATCTTACGTATTAAGAAAAAGATTTAAAGAGGGAGAAAAGACATGGAATTTATTGATGTAAAGAATGAAGATGTATTAACCATTGGATTAAAAGGTCATATTGATTCAACGAATGCAGATAAGGTAGAAGCTGAGATTAATGAAGCGCGCCTTGGGAATGAAGAGAAACATCTCGTAATTGATGCACAAAACTTAGAATATATTTCAAGTGCTGGATTAAGAGTAATCTTACGTCTTAAGAAAGCAGATAATGACCTAAAGGTTATTAATACAAGTAGTGAAGTATATGAAATCTTTGATATTACGGGCTTTACAGAGATGATGAATGTTGAAAAGGCATATCGTCAAGTATCGGTAGATGGATGTGAAGTAATTGGACAAGGTGCGAATGGAATTGTCTATCGGATTGATCCAGATACGATTGTAAAGATGTATTATGACACAAATGCACTTCATGAAATTCAAAGAGAAAGAGAACTTGCACGAACTGCTTTAATTCTAGGTATTCCTACTGCGATTCCTTATGATGTTGTACGTGTAGGGGATGGTTACGGATCTGTATATGAATTATTAAATGCGACATCCTTTGCGAAGATGTTAATCAATGATCCAAGTAAATTAGATGAAGTAGCGCATATGTCGGTTGATTTATTAAAGAAAATTCATGGAACCTTAGTAAAACCTGGTGTTATGCCTGATGAAAAAGAAATCGTCTTAAATTGGGCAAAATTCTTAAAGGATTATTTACCACAAGAAGCGTATGATAAACTCTATCGTCTGATTG
>CADBUH010000152.1 GCA_902797775.1 uncultured Erysipelotrichaceae bacterium
AATTATGTCGATCAAAATGAATTCTATCGGAATTTAATGTTATATGGATTACTATTATGTCTATTGATTAACTTTAAGAAGGATTTATGGTATAAGTGGTTCTTACTTGTGGTTGGATTATTATTCTTAAATCCACTTGTACAACCTGCGGTATCAACTTTCTTAACTTCACATGTGTATTCAAGATCTTTTGATATTATCGTAAATCCATTTACGATTATCTTCTTACTGTATAATATTGAAACCTTATTCCCTGAAAAGGTGAAATACATCAATTATGCATTAACGTTTATTGGTTTACCAATCTTAGGATACTTTAGTTACCAATATGCGTATCAATCTTTAACCGTTCCTTATAGTCAAACGTTAGTTCCTTATCAAGAAGACTATAATTGGAAATATAAAGTATCTGAAGATTCTTTGGATATGTATGATTATATTCAAAAGAATATCATTGATAAAAGAGAATATGATCCTACACTCGAAGATATTAATGACAATTTCTATGATTTCATTTCACAAGATGTAAGTATGAAGGCTTATGTAAATCATGTGAAAGTTGAATTTACATCGACTGATTATAGAGATGCCATGGAGAATGCGAAAAAAGGAAGCACAGAGTATCAATATTTAACAATGTTCTATCCAGATAAGCGATTTGAAGGGGATGGAACGATGGAAGAGGCAGATTATTCTGGACTTCAAGAATTATTACTCAATTCTCCTTCACAATATCTCATCATGAATAATACACTCGCTGTATGGAATGAAAGAGGATGGTTTGATAAAGTGTATGCCCAAGTTCTCTTTGATGAAGTTGTCACAAAAGAATATGAGAATACAAGTTGGGTATTATTTAAGATTAATCATGATTGGAAACCAAAACCAGTCGAAGAACCAGTCGCAGATGAGGAAGTTGTAGAACCGTAAGAAAAGATAGGATGGTTAAAGATATGAAAAAATTAAAAGTAATGACAATCTTAGGAACAAGACCAGAAATCATTCGTTTAAGTGAAACAATGAAGGCATGTGATAAATATTTTGACCATGTATTAGTTCATACAGGTCAAAACTTTGATCCAAAGCTCAATACAATCTTCTTCAAAGAATTAGGTTTAAAAGAACCAGACTATTATTTGGATTGTGTTGGAAAAGACCTTGGTGAAACAATGGGGAATATCCTAGCGAAATCCTATGATGTTCTACTTAAAGAAAAACCAGATGCAGTCCTTGTGTTAGGAGATACCAATAGTGCATTAAGTGCGATTTGTGCGAAACGTTTAAAGACACCAATCTTCCATATGGAAGCTGGAAATCGCTGTTGGGATTGGAATGTATCTGAGATGATCAATCGTAAGATTGTAGATGCGATTAGTGATATTAACCTTCCTTATACGGAGAACAGTCGTCGTTATTTATTATCTGAAGGGATTGATGGAAAAACGATCTTTGTGACAGGTTCTCCTATGACAGAAGTACTCCATAAACATATGGATGAAATCAATAAGAGTACCGTATTAAAGAAACTAGGATTAAAGAAGGGGAAATATATCTTAGTATCTGCACATCGTGAAGAGAATATTGATATTGAAGAAAACTTTATGTCTTTAATGAATGCGATAAATGAGATTGCGGAAAAATATCAAATGCCTGTTATTTATTCCACACATCCTCGTTCAAGAAAATTCATTGAGAAAAGAAAATTCAAATTCCACCCACTTGTACAATCTTTAGAACCTTTTGGTTTCTTTGACTATAATAAACTTCAAATGAATAGTTATTGTGTTTTATCTGATTCTGGTACATTAAGTGAAGAGAGTGCGATTCTTAAATTCCCTGGTATCTTAATTCGTACAAGTACAGAAAGACCAGAGGCACTTGATGCTGGAAGTGTTATTATAGGTGGTATAACTACTGAAACCATTAGCCAAGCAATTGAACTCGCAACTTCTATGGTTGATAATAAAGAACCTATGGGAATGAGTCGAGATTACCAAGATGAAAATGTATCCATTAAAGTCGTAAAATTGATTCAAAGTTATACAGATATTGTGAATCGAACAGTTTGGTTAAAGAAATAAGATTATGATGAAGAAAGAAGAGTTAAAACAATTATGGACACAACCATTTTATCGTACATGTATGATACTCTTTTTTCTTATGCTTTTATTGAATGTATTTACGATACAAATCGCAGATGATTTTGGATATCAA
>CADBUH010000153.1 GCA_902797775.1 uncultured Erysipelotrichaceae bacterium
AATACACCATTTTCTAATACATAGGTTTCTTGTAGTATCATCTTCTTCCTCCTTATAAAAAATGATAGATATAAAATCTATCATTATTGTCCATCTTCAATATACTTAATAACCTTTCCTTGTTTTAAGGTTTCTTTCATATTAAGAACTCTTTGGTTTTCAGACCCTCGAAAAGAAAGTGCTAAATTTCTTTTTTGAATCATAAATGGTCCATCTACTAAGATATCTAAATACGATAAGATTTCATCTGTATATTGGGTATGTTTCTTACCACCTTCAATAAGATCTTTATCATAGACATAACCCGTCCAACTCCAAATATCTTTTTCCGGTAGTTCTTCTTTTACTCTACGTAATAGTGTAACAATTACTTCTTGGTTTTCTGGTTCAAAAGGTTCTCCACCTAAGAGAGTTAATCCTTGAATATGGGGATCTTTTAAAGCTTCGATGACTTCTTCTTCCGTTTGTTTTGTATAAGGTTTTCCATATTCAAAATCTTGTGTTTGCGCTTGGAAACACCCTTCACAATGAATCCTACATCCAGATACAAATAAAGTAACGCGAACCCCTTCACCATCTGCGACATCAAACTTTTTAATATTTCCGTAATACATCTTTTAAACCTTCAACCTTTTACTGTAACTATTATAGTATATTCCCTAGAATAATACAGTTCGATTTAAAGGAGTTGCCTCAGCTAATTTCTTACCATTTCGATAAGAGAATAGAACTGGTGAATTATAATTTAACGCATCATAATAATTCTCTGCATCTAACACCACAAAACTAGCAGGTTTATTTACTTCTAGTCCATAATGGTCTTGAATATGTAATGTTTTCGCAGCGTTATTGGTTATGAAATTATAACTATTCATAATATCTTCATAACCCATTAATTGGGTCACATGTAATCCTAAGAAGACGACATCTCTTAGATTTCCATTTCCCATTGGATACCAAGGATCATAAATATCATCATGCCCAAAGGATACATTAATTCCTTCCGCAAGTAATTCTTTTACCCTTGTGACACCTCTACGTTTTGGATATGTATCCACTCTTCCTTGCAGATGGGTATTGACTAAAGGATTCGACACAAAGTTAATCTTACTCATCTTTAATAAACGCATAAGACGTAATACATACGCATTATTATAGGAATGCATCGCGGTTGTATGACTCGCAGTTACTTTATCAAAGAGTTCATATTCTAAAGCTCTAGCTGCGACTGTCTCTAAACCACGAGACGCTTCATCATCAATCTCATCACAATGCACATCCACAAGTTTATTATTATCAGCCGCTAGTTTTAAAGCGAAGTTTAATGATTCCACACTGTATTCTCTTGTGAATTCATAATGTGGGATTGCGCCTACCGCATCTGCCCCCATATTAACCGCATCAATCATCAATTGTTTTCCATTTGGATAACTTAGAATTCCTTCTTGTGGGAAGGCAACGATTTGAATTTCAACGAAGTCTTTTAATTCTTCTCTTAATTCAATCATCGTTTCCATCGCCATAAGAGTAGGATCCGTCACATCCACATGGGTACGAATAAATTGAATCCCATTTGCTGCATACATTCTTGCGACACGATTTACACGCTCTTTAATATCTTCTTTATTTAACTTTTCTTTTCTCTTACTCCAGCATTCAATCCCTTCAAATAAAGTTCCTGACATATTCCAAACAGGATCTCCTGCAGTTAAACAAGTATCTAAATGTACATGGGATTCAATAAATGGAGGTAATACGAGTTTATGATTAAGATCAATTACTTCTTCCCCTTCTTTTGGAGTTAAAGAACCAAATTCTTTAAAGATTCCTTCTTCGATACGAAAATCACATACTTCTTTCGCATTTTCAATATACGCATTTCGAAATAACATCTTGCGACCTCCTTATTTCTTTAAGAATAATTTTTCATACGCAATATAACAGATAACTGCGACAATCATTGCGTTAATGGATGCGATACCCCAGTTAAAGAAGTTTCCTACTAAAGCACCCATCACAACTCCTAAAATCGCACCCCAGTTAATATCCATACCAACTTCCATCTTTGAATATTTTTCCTTATTTAAGAAATAATCCAACATGATGATGGCACCAATTGGAGGTAAGGTTGCGTTTAAGAAAGATAACCAACTTACAAAGTTATTGTAGAGCCATAGGGCTGAGATTGTGCCAATCGCACCACATACTATAACGAGTGGTCGTTTTTCAATCTTTGTGATGTTGGATAAACCTAAAGCTCCTGTATAAAGTGCGTTATCGTTTGTGGTCCAAATGTTTGCGCCTAATACGATTAAAGCAGGAATTGCGAGCCCTTGTGCAATCATGACATAGAAGATGTCATCTTTTCCTGTGAAGGCTCCACCAACTGCCCCAAAAGCAAACATTAATGTATTTCCAATAAAGAAGGCAATCACGGTTGTGATAATTGCGGTACGATTATCTTTCGCAAAACGTGTGAAGTTTGGTGTTGCTGTTCCTCCACTTACGAATGAACCAATAACCATTCCAATTCCAGTAAATATGGAAATTCCTCCAGCACTCTTTGCGAAGATGGCTTCTAAGCCTCCACCTTCACTAACTGCCATCGTCATTGAATAAATACCTAGAATCGCAATTAATGGAACCGAGATATAACTTACAATTTCCATTCCCTTAATTCCAAAATACGCAGAAGCTGTCATACAAATACCCGCTACCGCAATTAAGATGATTGGACTAATCCCTAATAATTCTGCCGCAGGAATCGCAAACATCGCTGCCCCTACACCAAACCAACCAATCTGTGTAAAACCAATTAAAAAGGAAGGTAAGTAAGATCCTCGTTTTCCAAATGACCTTTGCGCTAATAAGTCAAACGATAATCCACTATCACTTCCAATATATCCAAGTACACCGGTATAGCACGCTAGAATCACGCCACCAATCAGTACTGCCCAAATGAATCCCGATAAATCAAGTCCATTTCCTAAATTCGCTCCTACCGACATACTCGCAGAGAAGAAGGTAAATCCTAACATAATAAAGAACATTGCTAGGAAGCCTTTTCTTGCCTTCTGTGGTACAGGCTCAAATGTGTAATCATCATTATGAGTCTTTTCTTTTACTACTGTTTCTGTTGTCATACTTTCGCTCCTCTCTTATGGGTTCGAAGAGCCTTAATAAAAACGGCTCTTCGTCAAGGAAGGCCGTATACTTTAAAACCATCATTTACGTTCTGTCCTTGGCGATCTCACTGGATCTCCTTAAAGCACCCAAAACATAGTATTACGTCATAGAATACCTGTCAAATACTTTATAAGAAAAGTGTTACATCTTTATAGATGTAACACTCTTTCTTTAATTTCTTGTGTTCTTCCTTGGTTCCAATATTGGGTTCCAATATAACCACAAGTACGTCTTGCGACATTCATTGTATCTTGGTTTGTATTACCACAATTTGGACAACGCCAGATTAACTTATGATGTTCATTTTCAACAATTTCAATTTCTCCATCATATCCACACTCTTGGCAATAATCACTCTTTGTGTTTAATTCAGCATAAAGAATTGTGTTATAGATATGTTTCATAAGTGCTAATACGGCAGGAATGTTATTTTGCATATTAGGTACTTCTACATAGGAGATTGCTCCACCTGGAGATAATTGTTGGAACTTCGCTTCTTTTGTAAGTTTATCGAACGCATTGATTTCTTCTGTAACATGTATATGGTAAGAGTTTGTAATATAACCTTTATCTGTTACATGAGGAATGATACCGAAACGTTCTTGTAAGCATTTTGCAAACTTATAGGTTGTAGACTCAATTGGTGTTCCATATACAGAGTAATCAATATTTTCTGCAGCCTTCCAAGTCTTACAAGCATCATTTAATCTTTGCATAACGGCTAAACCAAATTCCATACCTTTTTCGGTTGTATGACTTTCTCCTAACATACGATATACACATTCTGCTAAACCTGCATATCCTAAGGAGATTGTGGAATAACCATTATAGAGTAATGGATCAATTACTTCACCCTTCTTTAGACGAGCAATTGCACCATATTGCCATAAGATAGGAGCAACATCACTTGGTGTACCAAGTAAACGGTTATGACGAACTTGAAGAGCACGATGACATAGTTCTAATCTTTCATCCATAATCTTCCAGAATTCATCCATGTTTCCTTGAGAAGAACAAGCAACATCAACTAAGTTAATGGTTACAACACCTTGGTTGAAACGGCCATAGTATTTATGTACACCTTCTTTATAAGATTCTGCATGTGCAACATTTCCAACTCCTACATCTGTGAAACGGTCTGGAGTTAAGAAGGATCTACAACCCATACATGGATATACATCTCCACCCTTTAACTCTTTCATTAATTTCGCAGAAATATAATCTGGTACAAGTCTCTTCGCTGTACATTGTGCAGCAAGTTCTGTTAAGTAATAATATTTAGAACCTTCTTCTACATTATCTTCATCTAATACATAGATAAGTTTTGGGAACGCTGGAGTAATCCATACACCCTTTTCATTCTTAACACCTTGAATTCTTTGTTTTAACATTTCTTCAATGATAAGTGCTAAATCTTCTCTTGTACGACCATCTTCTACTTCATCTAGATACATAAATACGGTAACGAATGGAGCTTGGCCGTTTGTTGTCATGAGTGTAATGATTTGGTATTGAATCATTTGCACACCGGTTTTAATCTCATTACGAACTCTTTGTTCAGCAACTTTTTCAA
Source organism: uncultured Erysipelotrichaceae bacterium (assembly GCA_902797775.1). Classification (GTDB taxonomy): domain Bacteria; phylum Bacillota_I; class Bacilli_A; order Erysipelotrichales; family Erysipelotrichaceae; genus Bulleidia. The sequence goes on from CADBUH010000153.1 coordinate 4,760, forward strand.
TCTTATCGTTATCAACATCAATGCCTGCTTCTGCAAACTCTTTGATGACTTGTTCACGATGCTTCTTACGAGAAATATCAACGAAAGGTGCTAAATGAGATAACGTAATGGATTGTCCACCATATTGATTCGAAGCAACTTGCGCAATGATTTGGGTCGCAATATTACAAGCTGTTGCGAAAGAATGTGGTTTTTCAATCATTGTTTCAGAGATAACTGTTCCATTTTGTAACATATCTTCTAAGTTAACTAAACAACAGTTATACATAGGTTGTGCAAAGTAATCACTATCATGGAAATGAATGATTCCTTTTTCATGTGCTTCATAGATATCTGCAGGAAGTAAGAAACGTCTTGTGATATCTTTTGAAACTTCGCCTGCCATATAGTCTCTTTGTGTACTATTTACAGTAGGATTCTTATTGGAGTTTTCTTGTTTTGCTTCTTCGTTATTACGACCAATTAAACTTAGAATTTGTTTATCGGTTGTATTTGCTTTACGAACTAAAGCTCTTTCATAACGATAAGTAATATAATTGTGAGCAACTGTAAAACCATGCTCCGCCATGATTTCGTTTTCGACCATATCTTGAATTTCTTCAACGCTTGTTGCACGTTTTAATTCAACACATTTGTTGACAACTCTTTCTACAATATTACGGATTTGTTCTTGTGTGAGTTGACGATCTTCTACAGTTGCATTATTTGCTTTGATGACTGCGTTTTCGATTTTTTGGGCGTCAAAAACGACTTCCTCGCCACTTCTCTTAATTACGTTCATAATGACCCTTTCCTAAGCTAAATTTAACGAAATAGTTGGACTTCCAACTTTTTTGTGTGCAATATGAATATACGACTTATTTTTGTAGAATGCAAGAGGCATTTTAAAGAAAATTATGAAAATTTTGTGAAAACGGGATTTTGGCTTAAATAAAGGGATATTTGTGAAATTTTTAACTGATTTTTAGCTATTTTCACCCATGGAATCTAATGCTTCCATTAGATTCTCTTTTGGTAAATATCCAGGGGCATATCCAAAGATATTTCCATCCTCTTTGAATAAATAAGTGGTTGGAAAACCAGATACATTATACATTTGAATGGCTTTTTGATATGGATCATAAAGAATCTCCATGGAGTATCCTTTTTCTTTCATATAATCTTCAATATATTGTTTATTTCCTTCTTGGCCTACACCAGGATGTGCGATTAATAAAATCTTTACATCGTCTCTTGTATCATTGATTTCTTGCATATAAGGAAGTTGCTCATTACAATAGCCACACCATGTCCCAAAGAATGTCATGATGATTGGTTTACCATCACTATAAGAAGATAATGTTACATCTTCCCCTGCACTATTACGTAAGGTTACATCATACTTTTGTATATCCGTAAGATTACTTTCATCAATGAGTTCACTTTCTCCATTATCGACGAGTTCTTCACTTTGTGTATTCGCTGCCACAGGTTCACTCGCTAAATTACGTAAGGCATTTACTTGTTGTACACCTTGCATCAACATATAAATACCCATCCCTGCGACCACAACGCCACCTAATACTTTTGTATACTTCACAACACTTGCGTGTTTCTTTAAGAAAGATAAAACTTCTTCTGTAAATAAACCAATAAGAATAAACATTAAGATAAACCCTAATGTATACGCAAGCATATATAAGAAAGATAAGAAGGTTGAAGAAGCACTACTTGCGACAACCATTGCCGAAGCAAGTAATGGTCCAATACATGGAGACCACGCAAAACTAAAGAAGAAACCTAATAGATAGGCATTTAGATATTTTGAATTTGTTTTCTTTTGAAAAGAGATACGACGCTCTTGTGCTAAGAAAGGGATTTGAATCCAACCTAAAGAAAAGAGTCCAAATAAAACTAATACAACTCCTCCACCTAATTGAAACCATATTTTATTTGATTCAAAGAAGTTTCGTAAGGCACTTGAACCTAATGCCGCAATAAAGAATACCGTACTAATTCCTAAGACAAAGAAAAAGGTCAAAAGAATTGTCTTTTGACGTATTACTTTCTTATCTTCTGTCATATCTAAATCTTGGGTTAAATACCCAATATAAAGTGGTACAAGTGGTAAAACACATGGGGAAAAGAAAGATAAGACACCTTCTAAAAATAAACCCACAAAACTAAGTGTAGAATTCATATCTTTATCTCCTATGCACTAAGACCAGATGGTAATAAGTTCATGAAAGCTAAAATAAGAATTAAAATACCTAATACAATTCGATAATATCCAAATAATGTAAAGTCATGTTTACGAATATATTTTAAGAATGTACGAATAACCACAACGGACACAATAAATGCCACAATCATTCCAACAAGTAATACAATCATACCGCCTAAAGTAATTGGCGCTTCCATCTTGATGAGTTTTAAAACACTCGCTCCTAACATAACTGGAATTGCCATAAAGAAGGAAAACTCAGTCGCTGTACTACGATCACATCCTACTAATGTAGAACCTAGAATCGTACTACCAGAACGAGAAGTACCTGGTATAAGGGCTAAGGCTTGGAAACAACCAATCTTAAGGGCTGTAAAATAATTCAATTTTGGAATGGAAGTAATGGTAGGCTCTTTCTGTCTACGCTCTAAAATAATAAATAGAACTCCATATACAATTAAAGCAATCGCTACCACAAATGGAGTGGATAACTTCGCATCCACAATATCATCTAATAAGAATCCAATAATGCCTGCTGGAATACTCGCCACAATAATCTTGATCCACAATCTCCATGTTGAATTCTTTTCTCTTTCTGTCTTATCCTTCGCAAAAGGATTTAAACGATGAAGATAAAGCAATACAACCGCAATAATGGATCCAAACTGTATCACCACTTTATACATTTCCCAGAAGGCCAAATTCTCTTCCGCACTCTCTAAAACATGTAAAGGAATAATCTCACTTAATAAGATTAAATGACCCGTACTACTAATTGGTAACCATTCTGTTATTCCTTGTACAATTCCATATACAATAGATTTTAAAATTTCTATTAAGATTCCCATAGTTTTCCTCACTTAAACATTACATATTATAGCATAACGTTTTCCCTTGTTTGAATTTGTGTTTATGGTATAATTGTGCATGCTGTGCTAGGAGGAAAAGAGATGAATATCGAAACAAAACTAACCTCTTTCTTAGGCAAAGAGATCAAAGATGCCACTAAGAAAGAGTTATATGATGCATTACGCAATTATGTATATGAACAGATTCAAGATCGTCCCTTAACCGTTGGAGAAAAGAAGTTATACTATATCAGTGCTGAATTCTTAACCGGAAAACAGCTTGGTAAGAATCTTATTAATCTAGGTATTTATGAGGAAGTAAATACTTTATTAGATAAAAATAATATCTCTCTATCTGAGGTTGAAGCTTTAGAACCAGAACCTTCTTTAGGAAATGGTGGTTTAGGTAGACTCGCTGCTTGTTTTCTAGATTCAATTGCGACTTTAGATATGAATGGTGATGGAATTGGTTTACTTTACCACTTTGGTTTATTTAAACAAGAGTTCCAAAACAATAAACAGTTTGAAACACCAGATGCTTGGTTAAAAGATAACGCTGCAATCCATAAAACAAACATCTCTTTCCCAGTAAGTTTAGCTGGAGAAACTTATCAATCCGTTATGTATGACTTTGATGTGATTGGTTATAAGAAAGGTCATACCAAGTTACATCTCTTTGATTTAGAGAGTGTTGATGAATCCATTGTGAAGGATGGCATTCGTTTTGATAAAAAAGATATTAAGAAAAACTTAACGTTATTCTTATATCCAGATGATTCTGATAAAGATGGGCAACTCTTACGTATTTACCAACAATACTTTATGGTTTCAAATGCAGCTCAACTTATCCTTCAAGAGCAAAAACAACTCGGTCATAGTTTACGTGACTTAGATAAATATGTCGCAATCCAAATCAATGATACACACCCTTCTATGATTATTCCTGAACTTATTCGTTTATTAATGCTAGAAGGTATGACCATGAAAGAAGCAGCAGATATTATTACCAATACCTGTGGTTATACAAACCATACCATTCTATCGGAAGCACTCGAAAAATGGCCTCTTGAATATTTAAATGAGGTTGTACCACAATTAATTCCAATTATTAATGGATTAGATTTTGCGACTGTATGTGCTTATCACAATAATCCACATCTAAGTATTATTGATAAAGAACATCGTGTTCATATGGCTAGTTTAGATATCCACTATAGTCATTCTACAAATGGTGTCGCAAACTTACATACAGAGATTCTTAAGAATCAAGAATTACGTTCTTTCTTTAAGAATTATCCATATCGTTTCAACAATAAAACAAATGGTATCTCTTTTAGAAGATGGCTCATGCATAGTAATCCAGAACTATCTTCTTATATTGATGAACTGATTGGAGAAACTTGGAAAGAAAATCCATATGAATTAGAACGTCTCTTCTATTTCTATAATGATGAAGGTGTCTTAAATCGTCTTGAACAAATCAAATACAACAATAAAGTAAGATTCGCAAACTATATTAAAGAAAAAGAAGGTATTGAGATTGATCCAAATAGTATCATCTGTGCACAGATTAAACGAATGCATGAATATAAACGTCAACAGATGAATGCCCTATGGATTATCTATGAATACCTAAAGATTAAACAAGGCATCTTACCACCTCGTCCTATCACAATTATCTTTGGTGGTAAAGCTGCACCAGCTTATATTATGGCCAAAAATATCATCCACTTAATTCTTACCCTTGAAGAACTCATTGAGAAGGATCCAGAAGTAAATAAGTGGTTAAAAGTAGTGATGATTAAAAACTATAATGTGGAAGTTGCAGAGAAGTTAATCCCTGCTTGTGATATCTCTGAACAAATCTCTCTCGCATCCAAAGAAGCTAGTGGTACTGGTAATATGAAATTCATGTTGAATGGAGCAGTTACCTTAGGTACTTTAGATGGCGCAAATGTAGAGATTCGAGATTTAGTAGGCCAAGATAATATTTATATCTTTGGTAGAAATAGTCAGGAAGTCATTAACTTATATAACACAAATGGTTATCATTCCATTGATTTCTACAATGGAAGTGAATCCATCCATCGTAGTGTAGACTTCATCACAAGTGAAGAACTATCCAAACATGGTGATTATACACTCTTAAAAGAACTCCAAGATAATCTTAAGAATAAGGACTGGTTTATGACCTTATTAGATTTAGAATCCTATTGTGGTGTAAAAGAAGTAGCCATTTATGATTATGAGAATCGTGAGAAATGGAAACGTATGATGCTATCAAATATTGCGAGAGCAGGTTTCTTTAGTTCCGATCGAACAATTTATGAGTATAATAATGATATCTGGCATTTAAAATAAGTTATGAAATACCCTGTGTTTATGAAAAAAGGAGATGTGATTGGAATCTGTGCACCAAGTGCGGGTGTAGGAAGAAAGATTCCGGATTTCGAACGCTCCTTAGATGTTCTAAAAGCACAGGGTTTTACTATCCTTGAAACAACATCTGTACGTGTAAATGATGTACGTAGTGCAGACGCAAAAACACGTGCCAAAGAACTCCATTCCCTCTTTCAAAAGAAAGACGTCAATATGGTGATGAGTGCTGCAGGAGGAGATTTCTTATTTGAGATATTACCTTATATCGATTGGAATCTATTAAAAAAGAATCCAAAGTGGCTTATGGGTGCTTCGGATCCTACAAGTTTATTATTTATCTATACAACAAAATATGATGTGGCGACCCTCTATGGTATGAATGCGGGTAGTTATGATGTTGTTCCTTTACATACTTGTTTTAAGAATAATTTAAAGATTCTGAAAGGAAATCTCATTCCTCAAACTTCTTTCTCTTATATCAATTCAACTGCACCATTTAGTGATGACCCTCTTCAATTTGATTTAAAGAATACTTGGCATAGTACACATTCAACACTTCATGTGACAGGTAGATGTATTGGCGGATGTATGGATGTACTAAAAGATCTTATTGGTACAAAGTATGATCATGTTTCGAGTTTTCTTAAGAAGTATCAAAAAGATGGATTTATTTGGTATTTTGATAATTTCGCATTAAGTGCAGAAGTCTTTTATAATACACTTCTTCAGATGTCTTATGCAGGATGGTTTAAAAATACAAAAGCGATTATCATTGGAAGAACTTTATTCCCTAGTGAAAATTCCATTACTTATGAAGAAGCAATTAAAAACGCACTCAAAGATATTCCTGTTTTATCAAACGCAGATATTGGTCATACCTTACCACATATGACAATGATAAATGGTGCCCTACTCGATTTATCTTATACCCGTAAAAAAGCTACTCTTAATTTCTTATTAAAGTAGTGATAGAATACATATTGTATTGGGGTTTTAGCTCAGCTGGGAGAGCGCATGGTTCGCAATCATGAGGTCGCGAGTTCGATCCTCGTAAACTCCACCATATATAAAGAAGACGTAAATATATGAATATTTACGTTTTTTGTTTATTAGGTTCACGACTAGTTTATATTTGTATCAATACGTATTGCATCAATACGTATTTAATTATATACTTATTATTGCAAGGAAAATAAAATGCCAAAAAAACCAAAAGAAATGGAGCGTATAATCCTTGCTGATGGATGGATACTCAAAAATCAAGTTGGCTCACATCGTCAATACATACACCCTTTCAAACAAGGAAAAGTAACAATCCCCTTCCACAGTAAAGAATTAACCAAAAAAGTAGAGAATTCCATTCTCAAACAAGCTAGTTTAAAGTAGGAGGCTGATAGTATGACCACTCGTATTTATCCTGCATGTTTTTATAAAGATATAGATGGATATTCTGTAATATTTCCAGATTTAAACTGGTTAGCAACAGATGGAAAAAATCTAGAAGAAGCAATGCGTAATGCAATTGATTGCTTAGCTGGTTATCTTTATTATGAAGAAAAAGAAAACAAGAAGATTCCAAAGCCTACAGACATTTCTAAAATTGATCCTATTAAGATTGCAAAAGAATTAGATCCAAATGATAAATCTATTGATGGCTTTGTAAATTATGTCAGTGTTGATATCGAAAAATACGCAAAAGAACATTTCGAAAAATCAGTAAAGAAAACATTAACCATTCCCGTATGGTTAAATGAATTAGCAATCGAAAAAAATATTAACTTTTCGAAAGTATTACAAGAAGCATTAATGAAAATCCTTTTATAGAAATATAGAACAAGCGAGTATTACTCGCGTATTAAAATCCCCCTAATCCTCTATGTCTATAAACTTTATAATTATTTACTTCCTCTTCGAGTGCTTGAAACTCTTCTTCTGTTAGTTCTACATTCGAAGCATTTAAGTATGAAGCAACTTTAACCATTTATCGTTATTGGATTGAAACAAAGAAAAAGATTCCTGTAGATGAAATCATTGAAATAACAATTCAACTTATAAAAAATGGATTTGTTTCCCAAATCCATTAATACCACATTCTCTTATTTGAATACCAATTAAACAGTGAATGTTTCTCATCAAGTTGTTTGATGAGTGAAAGATCTTCTTTATCTAATTCAAAATCAAAGATGTTAAAGTTTTCTTCCATACGTTCTATATGCGAAGATTTTGGAATAACACCGATTCCATTTTGAACTAAATAACGTAATGCAACTTGTCCTGCACTTTTTTGACACTTTCTTCCAATTTCAATTAATCGTTCTTCATGAAAGATATCTCTTTGTCCTTCGGTAAAAGATCCCCATGATTGCATAAAGGCTCCATGTTTTTCTAAAGTATCCTTTAATTCAAGTTGTGGATAATAGACATGGGATTCAACTTGGTTCACCATTGGAAGAATAGAACAATGTTTAATAAATTTTAAATATCTTTCTTCATTAAAGTTGGAGATTCCAATCGCACGTATTAAACCTTCTTCATACGCTTCTATAAGGGCTTGATACATTTGTTCTACTTGAGGATATGGTTCATGAAGCAATAGTAAATCGATATAATCAACATGAAGCGTTGTTAAAGCATTTTGTATTCCTTGTTTGGCTTTCTCATAAGAGTTAAAAGTACGATCTAGTTTCGTTGTAAGAAAGAAATCTTCACGTGGTACTTTTGATTCTTTGATTGCCTTTCCTACAATCTCTTCATTATCATACATATGTGCCGTATCAATTAATCGATACCCAACATGGATCGCATTTAATAATACGTTTAATCCTTCTTTTCCTCTTACATCCCAAGTCCCAAAACCAAGGTATGGTATCTGTATGTTATTTGATAATTGTTTGTATTGCATAGCTATTCCTTTGATAAAAAAAGAGGTTTGGTTAACCTCTTCTTTGCTCCTTATTTAACAAGATCTTTTAATGTCTTACTAGCTTTGAATGCTGGAACTTTTGTAGCCTTAATTTTGATCTTTTCTTTTGTTAGAGGGTTGATACCTGTACGAGCAGCTCTCTTCTTAACAGAGAATTTACCAAAACCGTTAATGTCTACTTCGTGTCCTTTTTTGAGGTTTTTAGCCATTTCATCAAATACAAAGTTAACAACTTCTCCAGCCGCTTTCTTTGTTAGGCCATGCTTATCTGCTAAATCTTCAGCAAGAGCCTTTTTAGTTAATGCTTTAACTTCTTTTGCCATTTTAAATTAGTCTCCTTTTTGTCATTTTCCTGACATTATTATTGTACTTTTTTTACAGGAAAATTCAACCATAAAACATCAAAAAAGTGCCATTTTATAGCACTTTTGAGCATTTTTTACTGTTTTGAATCTTCTAGCATGTTTAATATTGCTTGGTAGTATAAATCCACCATTTTTTCATATCCTTCTTCGGATGTCCATTTTGCTACATCCTCTGGATTGTTTATGTTAAACCCTTCTACGAGAATGATTGGTGTTTTATCTTCACGTAATAATTCCATGGTTTCATATTCTTTCGCTTCTGTATCTTCACTGCTGATGAAGGTTAAGGATTCCATATTGTTATGGGTTGGAACGTAATAGTAGTATCCAACTTCAATTGGTTCCACTTCATTCGTGAATGCATCCTTTACTAGATTTGCGTAAGCTAGACTTTTTTCATGTTCTTCATTTGTTGGAAGTTGTGTGATGATTCTTGTACGATGAATTTGTGTACTAGGATCATAACCTGCATGAATACTTATTACGACATCTGGATTCTCACGGTCAATTCTTTCGATTCGTTTTTCTATGGATAAGTTTTCTTCACTTTCATGCGTTAAAGAAACTTTAATATCTGGATGCTCACTTAATTTCGTATAGAGTCTAGAAACGATTGCATTCGTATAATCATTCTCTTTGATGGATGTTTCATAACCTGGATGTTCTAAATCATGTCCTGCATCTAACATGACTTCATACTTACTGCTTGGTAAGGAGACAATCCCTTGTTTATTTAAAAACATTCCTATAAGAACGAAACATAAAGCCACTAATAAAACAATCAGTAGTAGTCCTATAATATTTAGTTTTCTTCTCTTTTTAGCCATATTTCTTTAACTCTTCTAGGGCAACTTGTGCACCAAATTCATCAAGAATGTGTTGAAGTAATATCTCCAAATCATTATTCTCTCGATAGTCTGCGCGACTAATATAATTGACACGTCCTTCATGCAATAATTGAATCGCTGTTGAAGTAGGTGTTTCTTCGTTCGGGTTATAAACCGCAATGGATTTCCCACCATATTCTTTCACAAGTCTAAGACATGGTACATCGGTTATTCCATCTGCGATATAGACCATGCGACTAAATGGAATTGGACGCTCTTTAAATGGAACCCATGTGTTTAAATCTTTATCGTTATTCTCATCGAGAACTTGTTTATTAATGCGGAAGATATATTGCGTCTTTGTGGTATAGTTGACGATTACTGCAGGCCACTTCGCAATCCCCTCTTCATCATAAAAGTATTTACAGGCATAAATCTTACGAAAATTATGTGCGATTGCACTATCTTCTAAGATTTCACTCATTCCACTTGAAATCACATAATGTTCTACTTCAAGGTTATGTTTCTTTCCATATTCATTAATACGATCAAACCAAGTTTCTACACCTGGATAGAGTTCTATTTGTTTTCCTAAGTTGCTGAAGTTTTCTTTTCTGAGTGGATGATTTTGTTCTTGGAATTTCTTTTGAAGTAGATAAAGATAAGCACTAATACTATCCATCTTATTTTGTTTAGAAGTCTTTGTAACTTCAGCCCAAAAGTCAGATGCATTCGCATATCCTAAAGAAGGAATTAGGCTATATTCCTGCATATCCTTTCCACATAATGTTTTATCAAAATCATATACAATCGCAACTTTTTTCATCTTCTATAACTCTAATAGTTTTAATAAAGCTACTACATAGATTTCTGCTTGTAGTAATAGTTCTTTAATCTCTACATATTCATTCGCATTATGAATATGATAATCCCTATTTGGGAATGCACAACCAAACGCAATTGTATTTTGGATTCCCTTTGCGTAAGTTCCTCCCCCAATTGTCATAGGTTCACTTTCTGTATCCTTTGTAACTTCACGATATGCTTCTACAAGAGATGTTACAAGTGGAGAATCTGGTGAATAGAATAATGGTTCTACTGTACCCATGATTTCTACTTTCCCATTTTCATCTTCAAGATAATCTTCCATTAAGGAAGTGACTTGTTTCGCAGACATAGTGACTGGGAAGCGAATATCAATGGTTCCTTCAATCACACCATCTTCCATCTTAATCACACCATTATTAAGTGTTAATGCACCATATTCATCATCACATTTACACCCTAGTAACGCTCCATCAGTTGTAATCCCAAAATGATCACAATAGAAATCCACAAAGGAATCTTGTAGACCAGCTTCCTTTAAGCCCATAAAGAGATGTGAAATCGCATTGACACCAAGTTCTGGTGTAGAAGCGTGTGCCGGAATACCAACCACTTCAATTTCATCATAACCTTCATACGCTTTAACTTCATAAGAAATACTATTGTTGTTGAAATAATCGGATAGTTTCTTATTGGAATAAGAATTCTTCTCGACTTTAACAGAACACTTCGCACATACAACATTCGCAGCCATTCCACCTTTGATATCTAATAGTTTTGTTTCTTTGGAATAATATCTACCACGAATCATTCCCTTTTCCCCATAGACACCAGGGAAATCACCATCTGGTGTAAATCCATATGTTACATGTCCTTCTTTTTCTACATAATGAGCTAGACATTTGGAACCTGTTTCTTCATTGGTTCCCATGATAAGACGGATGCGTTTTTTAAGAGGCACATTTAAATCACGTAATACCTTCATCGCAATCATCGTCGCTACAACAGCCCCTTTATCATCACTCACACCACGTCCATAAAGAACACCATCCTTTTCAACCATTTCAAAAGGATTGGTATCCCATCCATCATTTTGATCTGCTGGAACGATATCTAAGTGTCCGATGACACCAATCACTTCTTCACCTTCCCCCATCTCTGCATAACCAACATAGTTATCAAGGTTCACTGTTTTAAAGTGATCTTCTTCCATCATCTTAAGAGCTCTATGCAAAGCTTCCTTTGGACCTTGTCCGAAAGGTGCATCTTTTGTAGGTTCACTTTCTACACTATTAACTTCTACGAGTTTTCCTAAACGTTCTAGTAATTCCTCTTGATAAGCGTAGACATTTGACTTAATATCCATAAACGGCCTCCAAAAACATTACCTATATATTTTATAATATTTATTATTATAGTCCAATCTCTAAGCCAATCGGACAATGATCAGAGCCTTCAATCTCTTCATAAATCATACTATCGTTTACTTTGGATAAGATTCTATTTGAAACGATAAAATAATCAATTCTCCATCCTATATTCTTTTCTCTTGCATGAAAGCGATAAGACCACCAAGAATATTTCACTGTATCAGGGTAGAGAGAACGGAAAGTATCCGCAAATCCCGCATCCAATAATGTTTGGAATTTAGATCTTTCTTCATCACTAAATCCCGCATTTTGATGGTTTGAATCAGGATTCTTTAAATCAATTTCTTCATGTGCGACATTTAAGTCTCCTGTATAGATGACAGGTTTCTTTTTATCTAATCCCTTTAAATGTTTTCGTAATGCATCTTCCCATTCCATACGAAACGGAAGTCTTAATAACCCTTCTTTTGAATTAGGCACATACGCATTCACAAAATAGAAGTCATCAAAATCAATGGTGATCACTCTACCTTCATTAGAAGGATCTCCTTTTATATCTTTGATTATACCTTTAGCAGGAATACGATAATAAACTAAAGTTCCAGAATATCCTTTCTTTTCCGCCCCATTCATTACCTTTTCATATCCTTCAAAATCAGGAAGTTCTTCAAATAAAGATTCATCCATCTTTGTTTCTTGAATCGCAAAGATATCCGCATCTAGTTCATGAAAGACATCTAAAAAACCCTTCTTTAAACACGCTCTTAATCCATTCACATTCCATGAGACAAGTTTCATAAACTAACCTTTCTTGTCGCATGTTTTAACCATTCTTTTTCTTTTCCTTTTAGATATGTATTTAATTTCTTATATACCATTGCGTGGTATTCATTTAATTGGTTAACTTCTTCTTCGGTAAGAAGAGAATAATCAATCGCATCTAAATCATATGGACAATAGGTAACCGTTTCAAATTCTAAGAATTGTCCATAGAAGTTTTTCTTTCCCTTCACAACGAGTAATTCATTTTCTGTACGAATACCTAGTTTATGAGGAATATAGATACCTGGTTCATTGGTTACGATCATACCTGGTTCTAAGGCAGCAGGATTATTCGCAAATCCCCAACGAATCCCATGAGGACCTTCATGAACACCCAATACATATCCTACACCATGTCCTGTACCACATTGATAATCAATGTCATAATCCCAAATAACACCACGTGCTAAGATATCTAAGTTTTGTCCAGTTGTACCATATAAGAACTTTGCACGAGAGAGTCTTAAATGTGATTTTAAGACTAATGTGAAGTACGTCTTTTCCTCTTTTGTAAGTTTACCTAATGCGATTGTACGTGTGATATCTGTTGTACCATCAAAGTAGGTTCCTCCTGAATCTACAAGTAAGAAACCTTCTGGTTTTAATTTCGCATTACTTGTAGCACTTGCACTATAGTGCATCATTGCTGCATTTCCTTTATAGGCAGAGATGGTATGGAAAGAAGGTGTAATATAGTCTTTCCCTTCCGCTCTTAATTCATATAGTTTATTCTCAGCAGATATTTCACTCATTGGTATTTTTCCTATATTACTCTTTAACCAATATAAGAATTTCACCATCGCTACGCCATCTTTTACATGCGCATTTCGAATATTCTTAATTTCTGTTTGATTCTTACAAGCTCTAAACTTTAATACAGGTGAAGATAAATTCACAAGACGATTACTCTTATCTACTTTTTGGTAGAAATATGCATTAAAGTGTTTTAAATCAGCCCATAGAACTTTATTCTTTAATTTTGAAAGATCTTTTTCTAAATCATCATAGTTTTTAACCGTAACTTTTTCTTTCTTGAAATAGTCTTTTATCTCTTTTGTGAGTTTAGCTTTATTGATGTAGTAATTGATTGAAGTCTTTGTGAGTAAGACAAATGCATACGCTACTGGTGTACAATCAATATCATCCCCACGAATATTCAATAACCAACAAGGGTCTTCTAATTGTGTTAAAACAAGCACATCCGCATTTCTTTTCTTCATCTCTTCACGAACACGCTTTACTCTAGTCGATACTGTTTCTCCTGTATATTTTGTAGGAAGAAGAAAGAGTTTACCTAATGGCATGGATGGTCGATCCTTCCATACAAGTCCACATAAATCTTCATCGATCTTTAATTTCGCATTTTTAGCACTTAAGCGTTTTGTTAGAGTTTGATAAGCTAAGGTAGATACAACCTTACCATCAAATCCTAAGGTCCCATTCTTTGGTGTATTCTCTACTAAGAAATCTAAAGGATCCGGTACTCCTTCTTGACGCATACGCATCAAGGTCACCCCTGTTCCTTTTAATTCTTTTCCTGCCTGTGTAAAATATCTTCCATCGGTCCATAATCCTACAAACTTTTGGGTAAGGATTGTACAACCAGATTCTCCTGAAAAGCCACTGAAATAGGACTTACATTTAAAAAAATCTGCAGTATATTCTTCCGATAAATGATCATCTTCATTTGGAATATAGTAGATATCAATTTTCTTTTCTTTCATTAATTTACGTAGTGCTGCAATTCTTTCTTTTACTTCATTCATATACAATATCTCCCTGAGTATTATTATACTTTGCCCCCTACAAAAAAGATAACGAAAAAAGGGATTTCATTAGATTCTGCTGAAACAAACTACTAATCTACTTTTCGAAATCCCTTTATTTACTTCTTTTGCCTATGATCACTATAGGTCTTTTTTTATTTATGGTTTCTTTACACCATATTAGGATAAATAATCCTCTTCAAGACTGGCATATGCCAGTTAATTAATATATTCAGTTGTGAAAGATGCATTGTCCATTGGTCTATCCTCGGGCAGACTTCCACTTTCTCCTTTACAGGTTCTTTTTACTACCGATTGATCTTCTTATTTTGTTCTATAACTCCGTATTCCTTTCAAACTAACTTCCATCATTAGATAAAATAAGAATTCAATTTTTTCATTTCCGTTTCCCTTTATATTCTGCCTTATAAAGAGAAACTTGTACTAAATTTCTTTTAGTATCTCCTTCATAATCGATACCTCCATTTCGGTTTGTATCTTTGTACTTACACTATAGCAATCCTAGAAAGTATTTATAGTCTTTTATTTCAAAAAAGTTTTTTATATAATAAATATGTTGGGACCCGATTATATACGGGTAATTTTTTTATATGATACAAGATATCTATCCACATCAATATCACAATGAATACCATCCGCATGAACCACAGGATACGGATTATGTTTTAACATACAAAGAGAATACCGTTTTATTAAAAGAAGATTATTCCTTCTTTTGTGTAAGTGAACTTAACACAAAAGAGAATCTTCTTTATTTATTTGAAATTGATGATAAGACATTTTATTTAGGAGATGTATCCCATCTTTCCTATACTTCAGTTAAGATACGTGACTTACGAAATTTAAGTAATCAAGTAATTAGCTTCGCCTCTTTAACAGGTTGGCAACTCTATAACTGGATGAAAGAGAATACGTATTGTGGGTGTTGTGGAAGTAAGATGGAGAATGATCCAAAAGAAAGAGCGATGCGTTGTCCTTCCTGTAATCATATTGTTTATCCTCGTTTAAACCCTGCTGTTATTGTGGCAGTCATCAATGATAAGGATGAATTATTGGTTACGAAATATGCACACTCTACCTATAAACAATATGCCCTTGTCGCAGGCTTTGCGGAAATAGGAGAAACCATTGAAGAAACGGTAAAACGTGAAGTAAAAGAAGAAACTGGTATTGAAGTTGATTCGATTACTTATTATAAATCACAACCTTGGTCTTTATCTGGTTCCCTTCTCTTTGGCTTTTGGGCTAAAGTAAAAGATTCGAGTGCGATTACTTTAGATGAAAATGAATTAAGTTTAGCACGTTGGATAACACGGGAAGAATTAAAAAATCATCTACCTAGTCCTATCGCATTAACGGGTGACATGATGATGAAATATGTCAAAGGAGAACACAATCAATGAATTTCAATGAAACAATCTATCATATCTATCCTCTAGGATTCTGTGATGCCCCAAAAGAAAATGATGGGGTTGTTGTACCTCGTATCTTAAAGATTCTTGATTGGGTTCAACATCTTGAGAAATTAAACATCACAAGTGTATATTTAGGACCTGTCTTTGAAAGTGAACGACATGGATATGACACAATTGACTATACAAAGGTAGATTGTCGTTTAGGTAATAATAGTGATTTAAAAAAGGTGATTCAAGCTCTTCATAAGAAACATATTAAAGTATACCTGGATGGTGTTTTTAATCATGTGGGAAGAAGTTTCTTTGCCTTTCAAGATGTATTAGAAAAGAAATGGGATTCCCCTTATTCTAGTTGGTTCTATATTAACTATAATGATCAAAATAATCCGGATGGATTTACCTACGCAAATTGGGAAGGACATGGAGAATTAGTAAAATTAAATCTTGAGAATCCTGATGTAAGAAATTATTTATTCCAAGTTATTGATGGATGGATGGAAGAGTTTCAAATTGATGGTTTGCGTTTAGATGTTGCGTATTGTTTAAATCAAACATTCTTATATGAACTTCATGATCATCTAAAATCTAAGAATCCTGATTTCTTCTTATTAGGTGAAATGATTGGTGGAGATTATAACTTATTATTAAAAGATAATTTATTAGATAGTGTCACAAATTATGAATGTCGTAAGGGATTATTCTCGAGTATGAATTCACATAATCTCTTTGAGATTGCCCACTCCTTACAAAGACAATTCGGAAAAGATCCATGGTGTCTATATCGTGGGAAACACCTTGTTTCTTTTGTGGATAATCATGATGTGGATCGCATCGCTTCGGTATTAGTTGATGAAAGAGATTTACCACTTACGTATGCGTTACTTTATAGTATGCCTGGTATTCCTTGTCTTTATTACGGTAGTGAATGGGGATGTAAAGGAACACGTACCAATCATTCCGATTATGATTTACGTCCATCCTTTGAAAAACCAGAATGGAATGAATTAACCGATTTATTAGCACGTCTAAATGAAATACGTAAAGAATATCCTGTCTTAACGTATGGAGAATATGAAACCATTTATCTTCAAAATGAACAATTTGTATTCAAACGTTATGATGAAAAAGGTCAATTTACTTTCCTTATGAACTGTAGTGATCATGAGGTAACTTGTCATTTTTCAACAGGGGTTAAGAAAGGCTTCGATTTATTAAATAAAAAGTGGTATGACTTTAACGAGTCCACCACTTTACCTATGAAATCATTCGCTCTTTATTATAGTGAATGGGATTAATTCCCATATAATTCTTGCGCTTTTAGGCCACCTTGGTCAGAATAATATTCACCTGCTACTTCATATCCCTTTCCAAAGATATAACCTGCCCAATAAGCACCATCATAACTATCTTCACAATCCATTAACTGACTATAGGTATTTGGATAAGAAGATTGTATTTCCATTTGGAGAAAATGAAGTTGTCCATCAATGGTTGTATAATCATACCCATTTGAACTACACCAATTCTTAAGGTTTTCTAATCTTCCACCACCCCATTGGCATAATCCATAATATCCAATTCCATTATCCGCCGTTGGTTGTAGACCACTTTCTCTTGTCATATTCGCTAAGACACCAACTGCTTGGGCACGATTCATCGACATATTATTCGTTAAGAAGGAATAGATTTGTCCATAAGGATCTGAAGAATCAGCGACCCCTTTATTTTGTGTAGCGTTATTTGTTGCCCCCGTTGGTGCTTGGGTTGGTGCAGGTGTAGGTGTAGGTTCTATAACCTGATTTTCAAGAACCTTGATGACAAAATCATCATGGTCTTGGTTTCCTGCTTTATCCATCGCATCAATCGTAACGGTATAAGTACCAGCTTTCTTATAATCAAAGTTTGTTTTAACGGTATAGGTTCCAGGTTGTAATTCTGTTGAATATACTAAATCACCATCAATATCATCACGTACATAAATAATATTTTGTCCTACCACATATTCTGTATTTTGATAAATCGTTACTTCATCTGCACGAATTAAGATTAATGGATTTGTGGTATCTCCTTGTGGCGTCGCACTTGGCATTGGCGTTGGAGAAGTAGATGGTTTAGGTGTCGCTTCCCCTTTTCCTTCTCCTACAATAACATCAAATGTTTTATCGGATTTATTTCCACTAAGATCCATCGCTCTTACAATTACTTTATAGGTTCCTTCCACTTCTGGATCTACTTTATGTTCAATTGTATAGGTTCCATTTTTTAAAGATTTACTTTCTTCTAAAGAACCACGTTTAGGATCTTCCACCTTTGCGATATTATCTTCTGGTTTAAATTGTTCTCCAATTAGAACATTAACTTTTTCTTTTTTAAAAGTTATTTCAGGTGGAACCGTATCTTCAATAGTAAATTCTTGCTCGAATTCACGTTTGATTTCTTCACCATCTTCCGCAATATCCGATAGAATAAATTTCACCTTTTGTTTCCCTATTTTTTCTGTATCCAAGGATCCATCAATCGCTAATTTACCAGGATGATCTTTAAAATATGATTCTGCATGGAAGGTATCTCCATATTCGATTGTTGGATCTTGTTTAAGTTCTAATACTAAAGAATCATAGAGTTCTTGTTTACGTGCTTTTAATTCTTCTTGTCGTTTTATTCTTTGATTTTGAAAGAAACGAATTCCAAAGAATAAAAGTAAAGCACATGCGAGTAAAGCTAGAAGTATCCAAAGATATTTTTTGAATCCTTCTTTTTTACTTGGCATAACTACAGCGATACTACCAGAATTTAATTTGATATCTTCACTTGTATCTTCAATCGCATCACTCACATGGTCTTCCACAGGTGCCATTGCGACAATGGTCTCTGTTTTTGAAGGTTCTTCTTCAAATACGACTTCTTCTGGAACTACTGGTGTAAGTAACGCATTCATATCTTCTGGTAATGGACAATCCACATGGATTGGTAATCTTGTGAATGGGGTTAATAAATCAATGGAACTACAATGTAATGCAGGACGATTAATCCCATTCATCTTTCCACCATAGAGACTATCTCCTAGAATTGGATGTCCAATCGCATTCATATGAACACGAATTTGATGGGTTCTACCTGTTTCAATTTCAACTTCTAATTTGGAAGAAGGTTCATCATTTACTTTTAATTCTTCTTTTACATGATACGTCGTAGCGGCCATTTGTCCTTCTTCACTTGGCACACGTTCTACTTGTCCTTCTACCTTTTCAATTGGCATACGTATACGTGCAGCCTTCTTTTCTAATAAGCCATCTACAATCGCTATATATTTCTTATTTAACTTCCCTCTTTCACGATCTTCTGTAAGACGTGCAGCAGCAGGTTGATTTTTCGCGAATAAAACGATTCCGGATACATCTTTATCTAAGCGACCAATTGGACGCATCAACATATTTTGTCCTAGTTTTTGGTAATGGGATTGTAAGATGGTACTCATCGTAACATCTTGTTCAGTATGACTTGGATGTGTCGCAATACCTGCAGGTTTATTCACAATCACAAAGTCTTCTTCTTCGTAAAGGATATCTGGTTCAATGTTTAATACAGGGATGGATTCCGTATGGTCTTCTGGAAAGCGCACAGTTAAAGTATCACCAATCGCCATATGATCATTCACACGTGCAGGTTTTCCATTAATTAAGATTTCACCTTCAAACTTTAGACGTGAAATCTCATGTTTCGAAAGATTCAGTTCACTCTCTAATACCTTTTTGACATGCCCTTGGTCTGTAAAGTTCCAAGAAGCAAGCACCATTTTGTAATTAAACTCTCTTGCCATATTTTCCCCTATATCTCTTTACGTAAATAACTATAAATAAATTCTTCTAAGTCTCCATCCATGACAGCTTGAATGTTTCCTACTTCATATCCTGTTCTTAAGTCTTTTACCATTGTATATGGGCAGAAGACATAAGAACGTATTTGAGAACCCCATTCATTGGCTTTTTGTTCACCTTTAATATCTGCCATCTTCTTTTCATTCTCTTCAATCTTACGTTGAAGAAGTTTTGATTTTAACATATTGAGACAACGTTCTCGATTTTGAATTTGAGAACGCTCTGTTTGACAAGTAACCACAATCCCTGTAGGAATATGTGTCATACGTACTGCACTATCGGTTTTATTGATATGTTGTCCTCCAGCACCACTCGCACGCATCGTCACAACTTCTAAATCTTTTTCATCAATCTCTATATCTACATCGTCTTCAAATTGAGGAATTACTTCAACGGATGCGAAGGAAGTGTGTCTTCTTGCGTTTGAATCAAATGGTGAAATACGCACGAGACGATGTACACCACTTTCTGCCTTTAGATACCCATAAGCCATAGGTCCCTCAATCAAAATTGAACAAGATTTTAAACCTGCTTCTTCACCATCAAGATAATCCAGTACAGTTACTTTATAACCTTTTCTTTCTGCATATCTTGTATACATACGATAGAGCATCTCTGCCCAATCCATCGCTTCAGTACCACCTGCACCAGGATGTATTTCAAGGATGGCATTATGTTGGTCATAAGGACCACTTAACAAGACTTGAATCTCATATTGATGAAATAACTTCATCGCATTATTGAGTTCTTCTTCAACTAATAGTTTTAATTCTTCATCAAAACTATCTTTTAATTCATCTAAACTTTGATCAACCTCTTGAAACATATTCGTTAATGTTGCGTGTGTTTCCACAAGAGATTTTAATGCGTATGTTTCACGGATGACAGATTGTGCTTTCTTTTGGTCACTCCAGAAGTTCTCTTCTGCCATCTTCTCTTCATTTTGTTTTATCTTTTCTTTCTTTGTAGGAAAGTCAAAGAGAGGCGCCTAACTGGTCCAATTTTGTTAGGCTATGAGAGACAATTTGTTTCATTTCAAATAGTTCCATCTTTACTCTCCTTCATTCTTCTTTTCAATTAGTTTTAAACGCATACAATAGGTTACTATTTGTTGCGCAATATCATGCATCATATTTTCAAATAATTGATATCCTTCTGTAACATAGGCTTGAAGTGGATTACTTTGCGCATAAGAACGTAAACCAATACCATCTCTTAATTTCGCCATTGTATCAATATGATTAATCCAAGCTCGATCAATCATATTTAACGCAATATCACGTTCCACAAGTTTGACTTGTTCCTTAGCTGGTTCAATCTTAGTTTCATAATCCTTCCAAGCTTTTTCTTCAATGAGTTCAGAGCACTCTTCTGCGCTCTTTCCTTTTAATTCATTTACTTCTATTAAGCCACCAAAACCGAGTTTATCTAAGGATTCAATAAGAAATTCTGGTAGGATTTCTCCTGTCTTAGATTCTGGATTAATATTCGCTGCGACGGTATCACTGATGACACGTTTAAACATATCTTGAACCACATTATGAACATCCTCATGGTCTAAGATATAGTTTCTTTGGTCATACATCACTTCTCTTTGTTGACGTAAAACATCATCATATTGAAGTAAGTTTTTACGTGCGTCAAAGTTAACACCTTCCACATGACGTTGTGCAGTAGAAATAGACTTTGATACAGTTTTTGATTCAATTGCTTCATCCCCAATATTTGCGAAGAGTCCTTCAAATCGATTGGTTCCAAAACGAATCATTAAGTCATCTTGAATGGAGATATAGAATCTTGATTCACCTGGATCTCCTTGACGACCAGAACGACCACGTAACTGATTATCAATACGACGAGATTCATGACGTTCACTACCTAGGACACATAAACCACCTAGTTCTCGAACACCTTCTCCGAGTTTAATATCGGTACCACGACCTGCCATATTGGTAGCGATGGTAACAGCCCCTTTACGGCCTGCTTTTGCGATGATATCTGCTTCACGTGCGTGATTCTTCGCATTTAAGACTTCGTGTGGTACTTTGCGTTTCTTTAATAAGTTCGATATATGTTCAGAAGTTTCAACCGCAATTGTACCAACTAATACAGGTTGTCCCTTTTCGTGACGTTCTTGAACTTCATTAATTAAAGCTTTAAACTTCGCTTCCTTTGTCGCATATACTGCATCTGGATAATCGATACGCGCAATTGGTTTATTGGTTGGAACCTCAAATACCAACATATTATAGATTTCATGGAATTCTTCTTCTTCGGTTTTCGCCGTACCTGTCATACCAGCGAGTTTATTATAGAGACGGAAGAAATTCTGGTACGTAATGGTCGCAAGAACAGTTGTCTCTTGTTTAATGGAGATTCCTTCTTTCGCACTTACCGCTTGGTGTAAACCATCAGACCATTCTCTTCCCTTCATAAGACGACCTGTATTTGGATCGACAATATCAATCTCATCATTCTCTTCATCAACGACATAATCCACATCACGCATCATGATATAGTTCGCCTTTAATGCTTGATTAATACGATGTAAGAGTTGGGTATGTTCTAAATCAAATAAGTTTTCTACACGGAATACTTTTTCTGCTTTCGCTACACCTTGTTCCGTTAATTGAACGGAACGACTCTTCACATCAATCACATAATCTCCAAGCTCATCTTCCGTTACTTCTGCCATATTCACGTTATCATCATATGGATCAAAGGTTTGTTCCTTAAGACGTTTCGCAAAACGATCTGCTTGAAGGTAGAAGTTCGCACTTTGTTTCATACCACCTGAAATAATTAATGGTGTTCTAGATTCATCAATTAAAATCGAGTCTACTTCATCGACGAGTGCGAAGTTTAAACCTCTTTGAACACGGTCTTGCGAACGTTTCACCATATTATCTCTTAGATAGTCAAACCCTAATTCAGAGTTTGTTGTATAGGTTATATCACATTCATACGCAGCACGTTTTTGTGCAGGTGTCATTTGTCTTAGGTTTAAACCAACTGTTAGACCTAAGAAACGGTGAATTTCACCCATCCATTCCGAGTCACGCTTTGATAGGTATTCGTTAACGGTTACGACGTGAACCCCTTTTCCTTCTAAGGCATTTAAATAAACAGCCATAACAGACGTTAAGGTTTTACCTTCACCTGTCTTCATTTCTGCGATATCGCCACCTTGCATAATCGCAGCACCTATCAATTGAACATGGTATGGATATTCTCCTACCACTCTACGACACGCTTCTCTCGCCGTCGCAAAAGCCTCCGCAAAAATATCGTCTAATGTTTCCCCATTACGTAGTCTCTCTTTTAATCGTGGAGTCTCCGCTTTGAGTTCCTCATCCGACATCTTTTCATATTTTTCCGCCATTGCTTCTACTGGCGCAATTTTCTTTTCAATTTCTTTTAATTTACGCGCATCGGTATTAAATAATTTATCTAATAATGTAGCCATAATCCCTCCTAAACGCGCACATAAAACGCCTTTATAATTATACCTTGCAAGCCCTTCTGATTCAAGAAATCTAGCCTTCTTTCAATACCGTAGAATTCACATAGATTTTAATATCACAATCCTTTGGAAGTAGCCTTAAACAAGCCTTTAATGTACTTCCTGTCGTTATGACATCATCAACCACTAATATACGCTTTGGAATAACAATCCCCTCTTTTAATTGAATCAATTGTCCAATCTCTTCTCTTTCTTTTTGACTCTTTTCTTTTTGTTCCTCCTCGCTTAATTTAAGGAATGGATTCATCATTTCCATCCCTAAACATTGATACATCTTTTCAAGATGATTAAACCCTCTTTCTTCTACTTTCTTTTGCGAAGAAGGTACTAATAGAAGGGTTCGATTATGATATTTACGTTTTAAATAATTTTTAATAGGAAATAGAAAGATCTCTTGTAAGGCTTCATCATAACACTCTTTATATTGAAGTAAACTTGATGCATAGGCTTCATTATAAAGCCATGAAGTATCGACTAATTTCTTATCAATGATTCTTTTTTCCTTATTACGTATCCATCTCTTTCGACAACTATAACAAAGTGGATCCTTTTCATTCATAAAATCAAAGAAAGAATCACTCTCTTCTTTTCGTTTTCCACACATTAAACATCGCATTCTAGATTTGCCTCCCTTAGCATCCTTACACATTCATCGGTTTGTTGATGCTTTTCATTTTGAAGGAATAAGACTTCCCCATAAGGACTCTCATAACTTCTTCCTACTCTTCCTGCCATCTGTATTAAAGAAGATAAATCAAAGACAGGATGTTCTGCATAATAAACACACACATGAACCCCTGGTATCGTGACCCCTCTTTCAAGTACGGTAGTCGCTACCATCACCCCATTCTTTCTTCTGCGATAGCGTTCAATCATCTCATCGCGATTAACCGTTTTACTTGTACATATAAAACTCGCAAAGAAGATTCCTAGGATCTTACCTAAGGTATTCGCCATTTGAATGGTTGGCACAAATACAATTGTTTTCTCTTTTTGATGATTCTTTAAAAATCTTAAAAGTGTATAAAACATTCCTAGATGCGTTTTAATACATATTTTAGGAACTGGTAAAGCTCTACCATGGGGTCGAACATTAAGTGTTAAACATTGTAGAGTATTCTTTTTTATACGTGCTAATAATGTTTTATCTGGTGTCGCGGTTAAATAGATGGTATGCCCTTTACAACATGTTTCAGAAATCCCATGTAAGACAGGATTTCCACGAAAAGGATAAGCATCTGGTTCATCTAAGATTAATAAATCAAAAGTTTGATAGTAACGATATAGTTGATGGGTTGTACAAATGATTAAATCTCCATCTAATATTTCTGTATATCCTCCACATACCGCAATCACTTTCGCATTTGGAAAATAAGACGCAAGACGCTCTCTCAGTTCTAATACAACTTGACGTCTTGGTATCGCAAAACATACTTTCTTACGTTTCTTTAAATAAGCACTAATCGTTTCTACAACGAGTTCTGTTTTCCCAGCCCCACAAACACAATGCAGTAAGACATCGGATTCTTCGATTAATTGTTTACAGGCAAAGGATATCTCTTTTTGTTTTGAAGTAAGTGGATATTGTAAGGTATATTCTTCACTTCCACTTTGAATTGGTGATAAAGAAATCGCCTCTTTTTCTTCTTGGAGCATCGCTCTACCAAACGTGATACATTTACGACAATACCATCCCCTAGACCCCTTATAAAAGAATTCTGGGTCACTATTTAGGCATCTTGGACATTGCATAAAAAAAGCCCTCCTCACAAGTAATATTGTGCAAAGAGCTTTCAGTTCCCCTACTTTATTTTAAATCTTCCATTGTAGTAATCTTTTTATTCTCAAATGTTCCTTCTACAATCTTAATTTTCACATCACTATATTTTTCTACCAATGAACAATCATCCGTTCCTACATAATGATCTTCCTGTGCTTTTTTCATACAAGAACGAATTAAATCCGTTGAGAAAGCTTGTGGTGTTTGTGCAGCCCTTAATTCAACACGAGGAATTGTTTCTACAATATAATCCCCTTCTACTCTTTTGATTGTATCTGTACAAGGTACCATAACACATACAGCTTCTTCTTGTTCGAGTTCTCTTTTTACTGCCATAAGTGTTTCTTCATCAAGATATGGTCTAGCCCCATCATGAATCATCACTTTATCAGAGATTACTGCTTCGAGTCCATTTGCGACACTATCTTGTCTTGTTTCGCCACCTTTTGCGATCATTATTTTCCCAGAAGCATTTTCTTTAATATGTTCATGGTAATCACGATTATCGGTCACTACTACAATTTGCTTACAGTCTTCATCCCAAATAAATAAAGACATCGCCATCTGTAAGATAGGAACCCCATTAATCTTGTAATAAACTTTGTTGTAGCCAAGATTCATCCTCGCTCCACTGCCTGCTGCTACAATTACTGCTGAATACTCCATACTGTTCTCCTATTAAAAATGAAATACCCCATATGATATTGAAGTCATGATGATCGTCGCCATCACAATCCCAATCAAAATTGATAAACTCGCTTTCTTTAGATCCATATCAAATACCGCTGCCACAAGACTTCCTGTCCACGCACCTGTACCTGGTAAAGGAATCCCTACAAATAAAGCAAGTCCCCAGAAACCATATCGTTCAATCTTTTCACGATTCTTATGTGCTTTCTGCATCATCTTATCGACAATTCCACCCATATGATGGTTCGCCATCCAGTGAAAGATCTTCTTAATAAAGAATAAAATAAAAGGAATTGGTAGGATATTTCCTAATACACAAAAGAAAATAGCCCTCCACATATCCATATTCAATAACCGTGCTACAATAATACCACCTCTTAATTCAATCAGTGGTAACATACTCACTAGGAAGACCGATAACTCTGGTGAAATAAATCTTCCAATTGTATTCATAAACCAATTAATAAAACTAGTCATAGTACCTCACTTAATATAATGTGAAGTTATTATAACTAAAATA
>CADBUH010000154.1 GCA_902797775.1 uncultured Erysipelotrichaceae bacterium
AATAATCCAGTCTACTATGCACAATATGCATATTCTCGTATGCATTCCATCTTAGAGAATAAAGAATTACCTGCTTTTGAAGAAAAAGAGAATTATGATTTATTAACAGATCCAAAAGAATTACAAATTCTAAAACTATTAGAAGAATTCCCTAAGACTGTCGCAGAGTGTGCGAAATCAAGAAAACCAAATAAGATGACAGACTATATCTTAAACTTAGTTAAGCAATATCATAGTTACTATAATAGTTGTCATGTGAATAACAAAGATAATATTGAACTAACTCAACAACGTATGGCATTAACGAAGGCAATTATGCATACATTGAAGAATGCTTTATATCTTGTAGGTGTTAGTGCACCTGAAAAGATGTAGTAGGAGTTACTATGAATCCAATTAATGTTAAAAGTGAAATTGGTACCTTAAAAAGAGTTCTTCTTCATCGACCTGGAAAAGAATTATTAAATCTTGTTCCATCAAGGTTACATGAACTTCTTTTTGATGATATTCCATATTTAGAAGAAGCTATCAAAGAACATGATGCTTTTGCGGATATCTTAAGAAAAGAAGGGGTTGAAGTCGTATACGTAGAAGATTTAATGAATGAAGTATTAACGAATCAACCAGATCTTGTAGAACCTTTTCTTTATCAATGGTTAGAAGAAGGGGATGTTGTTACAAAGAAATGGCAAGATTACCTTTATGCTTATTTAATTAATAATTTTAAAGGGAAAGACTTAGTATTAAAAACGATGGAAGGTATTACATTAAGAGAGATGCCAGAAGATGTTAAAGCTTATTCTCTTCAGGATGTGATTGCACCTCCAGATGATTTAATTGTAGATCCAATGCCAAATCTATATTTTACACGTGATCCATTTGCTTCTGTAATTAACAGTGTTATTTTAAGCAAAATGAAATTCTATGTAAGAAGAAGAGAAACAATCTATGCGGATTATATCTTACGTTATCATCCAGATTTTAAAGATCAAGTAAAGCGTTACTATAATCGTAATTATCATGCTTCGATTGAAGGTGGAGATGTCTTAGTTTTAAATGAAAATACAATTGCGATTGGAATCTCTGAGAGAACTTCTCCAGATGCAATTGAAAAAACAGTACTCAATATGTTCCAAGATGAAACTTGTACAATACGTACTGTCTTAGCCTTTGCCATACCTAAGACACGTGCTTATATGCACCTTGATACAGTATTTACCCAAATAGATTATGATAAATATACCGTTCATCCAGGAATCTTAAATGGTTTAACCATTTATGAATTAACTCCTGGAACCATGAATGATATTCAGATTAAACGGATTGATGATACCTTAGATAAAGTTTTAGAACATTATACAGGTGTATCTTCTGTTCAATTAATACCTTGTGGTGGAGATGACTTAATTGCGAGTGCACGTGAACAATGGAATGATGGTTCGAATACACTTTGTATTGCTCCAGGTAAAATCATTGTATATAGTCGCAATGACATCACCAATTCCATCTTACGTAAGAATGGATTAGAAGTGATTGAAACACCAAGTGCTGAATTATCACGTGGTAGAGGTGGCCCACGTTGTATGTCAATGCCACTCATTCGAGAATAAAGGAAGGGATTAGATATGGGATTAAATATTCGTGGAAGAAGTTTCTTAACATTATTAGATTTCACAACAGAAGAAATTAATTATTTATTAGATTTATCTGCTGAATTTAAACGTTTAAAATACGCTGGTGTACCACATGATTATCTAAAAGGGAAACAGATTGTATTGTTGTTTGAAAAGACATCTACGAGAACACGTTGTGCTTTTGAAGTAGGGGCACGTGATTTAGGAATGGGTGTTACATTCTTAGATTCTGCTTCTAGCCAAATGGGTAAGAAAGAATCCCTAGAAGATACAGCTAAAGTATTAGGTAGGATGTATGATGGGATTGAATATCGTGGTTTTAAACAAAGTGTCGTAGAAGATTTAGCGAAGTATTCTGGTGTACCAGTATGGAATGGTTTAACAGATGATTTCCATCCTACACAAATGTTAGCGGATATTTTAACTGTAAAAGAAGAATTTGGAGATATTAAAGGAAGAAAACTAACATTCTTTGGAGATGCAAGAAATAATGTCGCAAATTCTTTAATGGTTGTTTGTTCTAAACTAGGTATGCATTTCTGTGCGTGTGGACCAAAAGAATTAATGCCTAAAAAGGAATTAATTAAGAAATGTGAAGCAATCGCAAAAGAAACAGGTGCAGTATTAGAGTTTACTGATGATCCTAAAGTAGGTGCGAAAAATTGTGATGTATTATATACCGATATTTGGGTATCCATGGGTGAACCTGAAGAATTATGGGAGAAACGTATTAAGTTATTAAAACCATATCAAGTAAATCAAAAACTCATGAAGTTAGCGAATAAGGATGCGATCTTTATGCATTGTTTACCTTCTTTCCATGATCGTAATACAACGGTAGGAGAAGAAATCTATCAAAAGTATGGTTTAGAATCCATGGAAGTATCCGATGATGTATTCCATAGTTCGAAAGGAAGACAATTCCAAGAAGCAGAGAATCGTATGCATACAATTAAAGCAGTTATGTATGCGACATTAAAATAAAAAATAGAGAATTTCTCTATCATTTAACATTAATAACGGTTTGTTGTTTTTCCAACAAACCGTTATTTGCGTTTCCAACTAATCTATTCTCCGTATTTTTGAAGTAATCTTTCTAATTCTTTCCAGGTTATTGGTAATGCATAACTATGCGCAGGGTCTTCAAGTGGAATTAATAAGTCAGTCGATGGTACTTCTTTTAATTCTCCATGAAGTAAATCATTTGTTTCATAGGCTTTAAATTGAAACCTAGTATAGTCATCATAAAAGATATAATAACCATCAAAATCTAAGGCTTTCATAACCATTGGACCTTCACTTTGATGACCAGTGAACGGTTCACTAAAGTCTTGGAAGGCATACCAATGTTCTTTGGAGATACCTTTTTGGAGTTGGGAATATTCTTCCATAGGTTCTCTTTCATCTTTAAATATAATGGAGTATTCATTACCTACCTTTGTGATAGTTCCATCAATAATTGGGTATCCTGTATCAAGTAATTTCCTTGGAAGGGTAAATGTATTTAAATCTGAAGAAAGATTATAATACATTCCTTTATCCTCTACACTTGACCAATAGATGACATATTGATCAATCGTTCGATCATAGAAAGCTTCTGGTGACCACGCTTGTTTTTCAGACATCTTACTATTCTCAGTTGAGGTATTAACTTTTAGAAGTCTTTCATTGGAATATTCAATAAAATCATTTGTATCAAATACATAAATCGAATCTGTATTATAACCTTGTGTAGCGAGTACACTAAATGAACCATCTTTTTTTCTTACCATAGAAGGATCACGCATACGTTTCGTTCCTATGGTAGGTTGTAAGATTGCGTTATCTTGATTTAATTTAAACCAATATAAACCATTATAGGTATAGGCTAGTTTCATAACTTCAGAACCATCATCTGCAGAACTAAAGTAACTAATTAAATATGCGACATAAGGATCTAATAATAAAAGTCTTTTAAATTGATACGTTTGGTTTGAAATGGTCGCTTCTAATGTGATTGGTTCATATTCAAGTGCGTCTTCTGTTTTATGAATAATAGAATCTTCAATAACAGCGTTACCTTCTTTTACCCGCCAAATGATTTCTTGATGATCACTTGTTTCAAGAGGTAATTGGCTTCCATCATTAATAAAGGAATCAAGAGTTTCATTTAAGGTATAATCGATACTTGTATTGAAATTAGTAGGTGTTTCAAAAGACTCTGTTGGTTGTAGAGAAGTTGTTTTACAACCAACTAAGAGAATACATGTGATAAGGATTACTATCGTTTGTTTCATTACTGATAATCATATCATTCAATAGAAAAAAAGATAAGGCATGTTGCCTTATCTAGGATGATATAACTTTTTCACTTGATAAACTGGATCATAGGTGACATTAACACCTAGTTTTCTAAACACATTTGCGTCTTCTTGTGGGAGGATGACGGTAGAATGTGCTTCTGCACCATGTAGGTTATCAAGTTGTGCCATCGCTGCTGCTGCATGTTCATTTGTTTTCGCAGTAATCGCAAGAGCAATTAATAATTCATCGGAGTGTAATCTAGGATTATGATTCCCTAAACTATTTACTTTTAAATCTTGAATTGGTTTTACATAAGCTGGATCAATTAAGAGGGTTTCTTTACTGATGCCACCAAGCGCTTTAATTGCATTTGTGATTGCGGCAGCAGATGGACCAAATAGGGAAGAGGTTTTTCCAGTTACGATGCGTCCATCTGGTAATTGAATCGCCATTGCAGGAGCACCTGTTGCCTCTGCTTTTTCACGTGCTACTTTAGTAACAGTACGATCATCTGGCTTAATACCTAATTCATTCATTAATAACTCAATTTTATTTAAGGAAGATTCGTGAATCTTCTCATTCTTTAAATCGACTAAGGCATGGTAATAACGACGAATGATTTCAGCTTTACTAGCTTCAATCGCAACTTCATCATTTGTTATACAATACCCAATCATATTAACACCCATATCCGTTGGAGACTTATATGGAGATTCATTTAGAATTCGTTCAAAGATACGATTTAAGACAGGGAAGATTTCAACATCTCGATTATAATTAACTGCCGTTGTTCCATATGCCTCTAAATGGAAAGGGTCAATCATATTAATATCATTTAAATCAATTGTCGCTGCTTCATAGGCTAAATTAACTGGATGATGCAGTGGTAAATTCCAAACAGGGAATGTTTCAAACTTTGCATAACCAGATTTAATACCATGAAGTTGGTCATGATAGAGTTGTGAAATACAAGTTGCCATCTTACCAGATCCTGGACCTGGAGCTGTCATAACAATTAAATTACGGGATGTTTTAATATATTCATTTTTCCCTAGACCTTCATCGGATACGATAAAATCTACATCGGATGGATATCCAGGAATTGGATAATGAATATAATACGAAATATTACTCATCTTTAAGAAATGCATGAAATGATCTGCAGAAGGTTGATGAGTATATTGTGTAATTACAACACTTCCTACATATAAACCTAATGATTGGAAAGCATCCATGAGTCTTAATACTTCATTATCATAACTGATGCCTAAATCATTTCTTGTTTTAGAGTGTTCAATATTATTGGCGTTAATACAAATGACAATTTCAATTTGATCTTTTAATTCGGTTAGTAAACGTATCTTATTATTTGGTTCATATCCTGGAAGAACTCTAGCAGCGTGGTAGTCTTCAAAAATTTTGCCTCCAAATTCAAGGTAGAGTTTTCCTTGAAACATATTAATTCTTTCGAGAATCTTTTTTTGCTGTAAATCTAAGTACTTTTCTGAATCAAATGCATTACCAACCATAATTTAAAACCTCACGAGAAAAAGTATAACAGAATTCATTTCATTTTTATTATGAAAATTATTTACATTCTTGAATAATTTCACAGAGTAATCCATAACTACGGATAAAGGAAGCGATATTCGTTCTTTCTTCTGGTGTATGTACGTGCTCTGTAACTGGTCCAAATGTGATGATATCTAGGTTAGGATTTAATCCTTTTAATACACCACATTCTAATCCACCATGTGTTGCTTGTTCGATAAGTTCTTGATTATGATTCTTTAGAACTTTACGATAGATTTCTCTCATTTCGCTTTCTGGTGAATAAGCCCATCCTTTAATGGAAGTATTCGCTTCTACATTCATACCATAGATAGAAGCAAGTGTTCGCATCTTATTAAATAAGTTCATAGCCATTGAATCTTCAGCCGAACGAATTAAATGATCAAAGAGGATAGTATCTTCATCCGTTACAATAACACCAAGGTTTGTAGAAGCTTGGGTTAATCCTTCAATCGCCATTGATTTATGTTGCATACCATCTGGTACTAAGAAAGCATAATTAATACTTGCATCAGATTTATCCTTTGTGAATTTCTTTGGTGCTGTATCTACCTTAGAAAAATGTACCGTAACATCTTTATCACTAAAGGCGAGTTCTTGTTGGATTGCGGTAGTTGTTTGATTGATGGAATCTTTAATTATATTTTCATCGGTTGTACTTGTGAATAAGATATCGGCTTCTCTAGGAATTGCATTATCTTTTTGACCACCTTGGAAACTCACAAGTTGTACATCAATATCATTGAGTTGTAATTCTTTAAGAAGACGTGCCCCAATCACATTCGCATTTCCTTTTTCTTTATGAATTTCACCACCAGAATGTCCTCCTGTTAAACCACGTACTTTTACGAGGTAAGTAGGGTCAGTATTCTCTTCCCATGTAAGAGGAAGACGAAGGAATGCATTAATACCTCCAGCAGAAGTCGTAGACGTATATACTTCGCCACCACCATCTAAAGAAATCATACGATTCGCACTGACATCTTCTTTTGTTAAATAGGTAGCACCAATTAAACCAATCTCTTCCATTGTGGTAAAGATACAGGTAAGGGTAGGGTGAGCAAGCGTATCATCTTCTAATATCGCTAACATATACGCAACCCCATTTCCATCATCTCCACCCAGTGTAGTTCCTCTTGCATGGAGCCATCCATCTTCTTCATATAAATCAAGTGGATCTTTTTCAAAGTCATGATCCGATTCTTTAATCTTTTCATTTACCATATCCATATGTGCTTGTAGGATAAGAGGTTCAGCATTTTCATAACCTTTAGAAGCATCTTTCCAAATGATAACGTTATAAACTTCATCTTGTTTATATTTGAGGTTATGATCTTTCGCAAATTGTACAACATAATCACTAATAGCTTTTTCATTTCTAGAACCATGCGGTATTTTTGTGAGTTCATAGAAATAATGACAGCATGGAATACTTACATCAAATTCTTTTAAAGTCATAAGATTTATCTCCTTTTGAATCTATTATAAATGAAAAAATATTCAAAAAATGAAAAAAATGATTGAAAATTTATGAAAATCATTGTAAATTATTTACATATTTTTTCATAATATAATATGATAAAGAGAAGGAGGAATTATCTATGGCATTATTAGAAGTTGATAACTTACATACTGAATTCACTACAGACCAAGGTATTGTTCGTGCTGTAAGAGATGTTTCTTTTACTGTAGATAATGGAGAAGCATTAGGAATTGTAGGGGAATCCGGTTCAGGAAAAAGCCAAACAATGTATAGCATTATTGGTTTACTCTCTGATAATGGAAAGGTAACAGAAGGTAAGGTTATCTTTGATGGAGAAGATATTTCACCTTCAAACTTTAAATCGAAAAAAGAATATGAAGCAGCATTAGAGAAATTGCGTGGGAATTCGATGGCGATGATTTTCCAAGATCCTATGACATTCTTAAATCCAATTTTAAAAATTGGAACACAATTAGTGGAACCAATTTTAAATCATACGAATTTAAGTCCTAAGGAAGCTAGAGAAAAAGCGTTAGAACTAATGGAGAAAGTAGGTATACCTTCTGCTGAAAAAAGAATTGATCAATATCCATTTGAATTCTCTGGTGGTATGAGACAACGTATCGTTATTGCGATTGCTTTAGCAAATAATCCTAAATTAATTATTGCGGATGAACCTACAACCGCATTAGACGTTACAATTCAAGCACAAGTATTAGAATTAATTGATGAATTAAAGAAAACAAGTAATTCTGCAATTATTATGATTTCACATGACTTAGGTGTCGTAGCGAAGTTATGTGATCGTATTGCGATTATGTATGGTGGTAAGATTGTAGAAATTGGAACCGATAAAGATATCTTCTATAATCCAAAACATCCATATACAAAAGGTTTATTAAACTGTATCGCAAATCCAGAGGATGATGACGATAAAGAGTTAGAACCAATTGCGGGTTCTCCACCTGATTTATTAAATCCTCCAAAAGGATGTCCATTTGTGGATCGTTGTAGTGAAGCAATGAGAATCTGTAAAGATGTTGAACCAGAGGTTACAACATTTAGTGATACACACCAATGTGCATGTTGGTTATTGCATAGTAAGGCGGTGAAAAAATGAGTGAGAAGCCTATTTTAAGTGTAAAAAACCTTAAAACATATTTTGATGTTACAAAAGGTTTATTTGCCAAGAAACAAATTGTTAAAGCAGTTGATGATGTTTCTTTTGATGTAATGCCAAATGAAACATTTGGTTTGGTAGGAGAGAGTGGATGTGGAAAGACGACTCTTGGTCGTACCATTGTTAAACTATATGAACCATATTCTGGTTCCATTGAATTTGAAGGACAAGATATTGCGAAGCTTAAAGGAAAAGAATTAAATCAATTCCGTAAGAATGTGCAAATGATTTTCCAAGATCCATATGCTTCTTTGAACCCACGTATGACCGTAGGTGAAATCATTAAAGAACCAATGATTATTCACAATATTTATAATACGGATGAAGAAAGAGAAGAAAGAGTTGTTGAATTATTATGGATTGTTGGTTTAAAACCTGACCATATTCGCCGTTATCCTGCTGAATTCTCTGGTGGTCAAAGACAAAGAATTGGGATTGCACGTGCTTTAGCAGTAGATCCTAAGTTTATTGTCTGTGATGAACCTATCTCTGCACTTGATGTTAGTATCCAAGCACAGGTTATTAACTTACTAGAAAATATTCAAAAGGAATTAGGTTTATCTTATTTATTTATTGCCCATGATTTAAGTATGGTTAAACATATTTCTGATAAGATTGGGGTTATGTATTTAGGACATATGGTTGAGATGGGGGATAGTAATGATGTTTATCATATGCCATTACATCCATATACAACAGCTTTATTATCTGCGATTCCTATTCCAGATCCAGTTATTGCTAAGAGTAAGGGGAGAATTGTATTAGAAGGAGAAATTCCTAGTCCAATTAATCCTCCAAAGGGTTGCCCATTCTCTACACGTTGTCCAAAAGCAACTGAGAGATGCCACCAAGAAATGCCAAAACCAATTCAAGTTGGTAATCGTATTGTGGCATGTATGTTATATGAAAAATAAGTTATAATTTCT
>CADBUH010000155.1 GCA_902797775.1 uncultured Erysipelotrichaceae bacterium
TCCAAGTTTCTTTGTGGTTGGATCAATTGGTAATGCGAAATCATCACTTGCTCCACTAATAAAGAAACGAGCGATATTCATACGTTCGGATGCATATGCTTTTTCATCTAAAATATTTTTAAAGAAATTATTATAGTAGGCATAGATATTTGTTTTCATCTTAATGATATTTGGAATATTTAAATTTTGTGCAACTAAAGAACCATCCGTTTTCACATAGTAATAGACAGGAATCTGTAATGGTGTAATCGTTTTACAATGTAAAAGATATTCTAAATTAAACACAAAGTCTTCACAGAAACTTAAATCTTTATCCATCTTAATATGGTGTTCATCAATAATCGATTTTCGATAGAGTTTATTCCAAAGAACACCATAATAAAAATCCGCAGGACTTTCCATCATCCATTCCGCATAATCTTGAAGAGATAATACTTCATTGGAAAGGATACTTCCTTTCCGAGAGATATGTTCACCTACAACACGATAAAAGTCTGCGACAACTAAATCACTTTTGGTTTGTTCAATGGCACGAACAAGTTCTTTAGTGGAATGTTCAGCTAACCAATCATCCGCATCTACAAATTGAATATATTTACCTTTTGCATGTTTTAAACCTACATTTCTTGTATCTGAAACACCAGAATTCTCTTTATGAATCACTTTAATACGTGTATCTTTTAATGCATATTCATCAAGTATTTTAGGACTTTTATCTGTGCTTCCATCATCAATGAATATCGCTTCAAAGTCTTCAAATTCTTGTTTGAGAATACTATCGATACAACGTTTTAAATGTTTTTGTGCATTATAAACAGGAATAATAATACTTACTTTAACCATTTGTTACCTCAATATACGTATACTATTATACTCCATTGGTTAAAACACTACTATTCTTTTCTATGATATGTGTAATAATAAAAGTAGATGAATATCATTTTTCTAATATTATTAATTGGTTTTACAGTAAAACATTTAATTGATAGTTGGAATGATGATGCAAAAAAACGAGCATACACAAAACCATTCCCACTAATCTTTATTATTCTTTTCTATTTGTCTTCAACAGATGATTATTCCATACCTTTATTAATCGCTTTAATTACAAGTTGGTTAGGAGATGTATTATTAATTCCAAAAGGACATAAGTGGTTTACGATGGGTGGCATTAGTTTCATGGTGAGTCACTTTTTCTTTATCTTTGCGTATGTAGGAAGAATTGATTTTTCAAAGATTCCTTGGTTTATTGTGATTCCAATTGCGCTTATTTATTATGGTATCTCTTTAAAGATAATCTTCATGGTGAAAGATAATACACCAAAGATCATGATTCCACCTATGTATTTCTATTTGTTATGTAATAGTACGATGAATGTATTTGCGTTAATGCAGTTTATGAGTAATCCAAATATTGGATCGTTTATTGCTTTAGTTGGAGCGATCTTATTCTTTGTTTCAGATTGTACATTATTCTTAGTTCGTTATTCTAAGAAACCAGAGATGATTTATAAGAAACATTTTACCGTTATGTTTACGTATATTGTTGGAGAATTCTTAATCACATTAGGAATTCTATTATTAGCGAAAGGAGGCTAATATGAAATACATTTTTATCGTAAATCCACATGCAGGAAATAATGACAATGAAACAATCATTAAAAACGCAATTCATAATTCATCTAAAAAAGAGGATTGTGAAATCTATCTTACAAAAGGTGTAGGAGACGCAATTCAATATGTGAAAGCGTATTGTGAAAAGAATCCACAAGAAGAAGTACGCTTTATTGCGTGTGGAGGAGATGGTACCTTAAATGAAGTATTTAATGGTGCAGTAGGTCATCCTAACGCTAGTGTCACATGCTATCCATGTGGAAGTGGAAATGATTTTGTAAAAGTATTTGGTGTAGAAAAGTTTAAAGATATTGAAAAACTATTGGATGCTCCAAATAAGAAGATTGATTTATTAAAAGTAGGAGATCGTTATAGTGATAATGTTGTGAACTTTGGGTTTGATACAACCGTTGCGATTACGATTAATAAAGAAAGAGAAAAAACGGGTAAAGGAAATAAGAATGCTTATACAAAAGGAGTTATTACAGCTCTTATTAAAAGTATGAAGAATACCTTTAAAGTAATTGCGGATGGAGAAGTATTAAATCCAGAAGGAAAAGCACTTCTATGTACGGTAGCGAATGGGCAATATGTAGGTGGTTCTTTCAAATGTGCACCACGTGCGAAAGTAGATGATGGATTCATTGAAGTATGTATCATTAAACCAATCTCACGTATTCGCTTTGTACAAATTTTAGATACTTATACAAAAGGAAATCATTTAGATGATCCTAAGATGAAAGATATTGTCATTTATAAACAAGCTAAAAAAGTAGAAGTTGAAGCACCACAAGGATTTGCGTATTCCTTAGATGGAGAAATCATCTATGAAGATCATTTCACCATTGAAATCGTTGAAAACGCCATTGATTTTGCAGTACCACAGGAAGTATGAAGAAGATTACGATAAAAGAGAAAGAATGTATCTTATTGGAAGAAGAATCCAATCATCTCTTCATTCAACCAGTGGATGCACATGATTTAGAAGAAATTGAAAATGAGAGAAAGGAAGTTTCTTATCCTTTCTCTTTACTACTTTATCCAATTAATAATTGGAATGAAGAATTATCCCCATGGAAGAATGAACCTGTATTTGGTAATCAAGGATTTGGAGAAGGTGCGAAAGAAACATTGGACTTCATCCAAAAGAATATCTTACCTATGTTTATAGATAAGAAGATTTATTTATGTGGTTATTCCCTTGCGGGATTATTTTCTTTATGGGCTTCTTACCAAAGTGATGCATTTGTTGGAATTGTCGCGGCGAGTCCATCGGTTTGGTTTCCTGGTTGGTTAGAATACACTCGAAATCATCCACTTCACACAAAGAAAGTTTATCTAAGCTTAGGTGATAAAGAAGAAAACACAAAGAATCCAGTTATGAAAACAGTAGGGGATTGTATACGAACGTATTATGAGGAAACGAAAGAAAAAATCCCTTGTATTCTTGAATGGAATCAAGGGAATCACTTTAAGGATACTGGTAAACGCGTTGGAAAAGGAATCGAATGGATGCTAAAAGAACTATAATACTTTTTCGAAATAATCTTCTTTCTTCATGAAACCTAATTTATTTAAATATTCGATATGATTTTCAATTGGTCCTCGATAGACCAATTTTTTAATTCCTTTTTGTTTTAAGTTTGTAAGAAGGAAAGAACCAATTGAAAAATCACGATATTCCGGAATGGAATAATCTAAGATTAATTCTAATTCATCATCCTTTTGTACGCCTAATGTAATACCGACTGGTTTTCCTTCATGGGATACCACAAAGGAACGATTAATTGCGTCATGATCAATTTGAATGCCTGGGAAACATTTTTGAATATCTTCTTGGTAACGATTTAGAGTGTATTGAAGGAAAGGTTCTTCATCTTCAACTTCAATAAAATCATAGGTCTTTTCTGCGTGTGATAACTTCCATAAGTAATATAGGTTAATTAATACTAAACAAAAGTTCATAATCGCAGTTGGATAAGAATGAATAATAAATGCGTAAATCATAAAGATGACACTACCGATTGTATTTACGATTCTTAATTTAAAAACCGATGTCATCAAAAAAGAAATGAGGACAAGGAAAGAACCTAAATAACCAAATAGTTCAATCATTAATTGTGTATTCATGAAAAAAACCCTCCTATGTAGGTTATTTCACTCTATCGGAAAAAAGTGAAAAACGCAATTGATATGATACAATAAAACTAACAGAAAGAGTACACAATGAACCAACTAGAACAAGCAATCATATTCGCGGTTCGAGCACATGAAGGTGCTTATCGAAAGACAGGAAACATTCCATTTATTATGCATCCTTTAGAAGTCGCTGCGATTGCTTCTACATTAACGGATGATTTAGATATCCTTGCGGCTTGTGTACTACATGATGTGGTAGAAGATACCGATATTACAATTGAAGAGATTGTGCTTAATTTTGGTGAACGCATTGGTCAATTTGTGGCTGATGAAACAGAAGATAAACGACGTGGTATTGATCCTAGAAAAACATGGGAACTACGTAAACAAGAATCCTTACGTTTTCTTCAAAACACCAATGAGAGAGCTGTAAAGATTATGTGGTTATCGGATAAACTAGCGAATATGCGATCTTTTTATCGCTTATATCGTGAAGAAGGACCTGCATTATGGAAACGATTCCACCAAAGTGATCCTAAGAAACAGGAATGGTATTATCGAAGTGTTGTGGAATATATTGAAGAACTAAAAGATACTGAAGCCTATCAAGAATATGTAGATTTATTAGATCGCGTATTTAAATCGGATGAGTAAACTCATCCTTTTTGTTATACTTTAGTTAGAAATAACTAACTAGGAGAGATTATGAAAAAGAATAAATATCTTCAATTTCTAGAAGATAATGGTTGGAAAGTTCTTAATCAAAAAGAATTTCATGGAAGTTTAGAATTTATCTATACCGAATGTTTAAAAAAGGAATGATTGGTAAGAATCATTCCTTTATAATAATTTCATTAATTTCTTTTTATCAATAATGGTTATAACACCACGTTTCATTTCGATATAGCCATCTTCTTGGAAGTGTTTCATAATGCGAGCGACGACTTCACGTGCAGAGTTAATCTCTTCTGCAATCTCTTCATGCGTTGTATGGATGGAAAGAGAACCTGTTTCATTTGAAGCATCTAATAAATAGGTAGCGATACGTTGATCCATCTTTAAGAATAAGATTTGTTGGAAAGCCCATACCGCATCTGAAAAATGTTCAGCGAGTGTTTCATAAATGAAAGAGCGTACATAAATATTAGAATCTTTTAGTGGAGATAGAATCGTTACTGGTACGACAAGTAAAACACTATCTTCTTTTGCGATTAGTTCTGTATCAAAGGTTATTTGATTAACAACACAAGAAGCAGATAATACATCAATTTCATCTTGGTGAATATGATAAAGAGTGATTTCTTTTCCTTCTTCACTTACCATAAAAACTCTTACATTTCCCTGAATCACAATCACAAGTCCTAAACAGGTATCATCTGGTGTATGGATTAAGGTTCCTTTTGGATATTTCTGTAAAGTTGAAAAAGAGATAAGTGATTGTTTTTCATCTTCACTTAAGTGATTAAAAAAAGGTAGTGTTTCAAGATACTTAACATGTTCTGTCATATGTTATACCTCTATACACTACCATCATAGCAAAGTTTTTTTATTTTAGAAGATTGAGAATATCATCTTTAGGTCTAAAGCCAACCATTTGGTTCGCTACTTTTCCATCCTTGAATACTATTACGGTTGGGATGGACATGATGTTGAATTGTTTTGCAAGTTCTATCTCTTCATCCACATTTACTTTACCTACTTTAATAGAATCATTCTCTTCTGCAATCTCAGCGATTACTGGTCCTAACATCTTACATGGTCCACACCATTCTGCCCAGAAATCTACTAATACAGGTTTATCAGATTTTAATACTTCTTCTTCAAAATTTTCAGATGTGACTTTAACTTCAGCCATAGTACTTACCTCCTTGTTTCTATCAATAA
>CADBUH010000156.1 GCA_902797775.1 uncultured Erysipelotrichaceae bacterium
ACTACACTTTCTTTTTCTAATACCGTCACATGATTCTCTTTTAATTTCTTTTTTATTTCTTCTAAATCTTCTCTTTTTTCTTCATGATTCCCTGTTACATAAAACATTGGATAGTCTTGTAAGCCTTGAATAAGATCCCATGCGCTTTCATCTTCACTATATTCATCAAATAAATCGCCTGGAAGTAAGATGATATCTGGATTTTCCATCTTCACTAAATCGATTAAGGTTTTCATATGTTCTCCATACGATTGTCCATGAAGATCCGAAAGTACCACAAAAGTAATCGCATTCTTTACTTTCTTAGAGCGATATACATATTGTGTTACATCCGTTTCAAATGGTAATCCTGCAAGTACTACAGAACCCATTAATAATTTCTTTAATCCTTTTAACATACCTTTAACCTAAATAAATATCTCCAGATACTGTAACAAGTTGAATGACTCCATCCCCTTCTCCAGTAATCCATCTTCCTCTTTCTACTTTATAGATAGTTTTATTCACCTTTGGTTCAAAATCACCACTTGAAGTTTTTATTTCTGCCGAATAATTATCAACTTCTGAATAACAATGAATATCGCCATTCACATTATTAACGATGATTCTTGGGGTCACTGCATTTGTTTCTACTTTTGCATCCCCATTGGTTAAGTTACATTGTAAGATACCATCATGATGATTCTTGATGTCCATATCCCCATTTCTATTTTCCATTAAGAAATCACCAAATAGTCCATTCACTTGAATATCGCCATTGGTTAATTGAACTCTTCCCTTCTTCGCTACTAGCATCCTTAAATCCACATCTCCATTAACACTTTGTATGGAAAGATCTTCTAAATCTAATGCAGCAATACTAATATCCCCTGAATTATTACTAATATGAAGGTTCTTAATGGAAGGTGGAACAATTAACTCTAGTTTCCCACTCACAAAGATATTCCCATTTTGTGATCCAATTAAGATACGAACCGTATCTCCATTCATTTCCGATTTAAATAATGCTTTACCAGAAGTGATTGGAAGTTGTTTGGATTGAAAACGCCAAATCAGTTCTTCTCCATTAATGATGGAGATTTCTGCTCCAATACTAGAAGCTAAGATTTCTAAGGAATTACAGTTTTCAATATTTGGATAACTTCCTTCCATCACATTCATTTCATCATTACGACTAAGATCGATTTGTTTAAATGTTTTCTTCGTTAGTTTCGCCACATCTTTGATCACCCCAAATACAGCTGTACCAAGTTCTTCTAAATTTTCTTCTAAACTTTTATTTCCTTGTGTACTCGCTTTCTTTGAATGATTTCCGAATGTTTTACCTTCTGCGAGTAATTCTTCAATTCCATCCACTACCACATCAATAGAACCTAGTTTTTGAATAATCTCTTCATCACTTTGTCCTTCTTGGTTACCCTTTCGAAAGTGTTCGATAAAAGAATCAATAATATCTCTTTGAATGTCAGAAGGATAATCTAAGAGCCGTTCTTTTAATGATTTTAAATATTCTTCTTTTGTCATAACTAATCTCCTTTCTAAAGGTTATATAAACGACGATATTTTTCTTCTAAATAATCAAGATAATAATTTACTTGGAAAGTTTCTCCTGTTGCTTTCTCTAAGACTTCATCTGGAGAATAACGGTTCGCATATTGATGCACATGGGTTTTTAACCATTCCATAATCACTGGATATTGGCTATCTAATAATAATTGATCGACATCAATCTCTTCTTTCATCTTATGGTAGAATTGTGCAGCATAAGCACTACCTAATGCATATGTAGGAAAATACCCAAAGTACGCATATGGCCAATGCATATCTTGTAAGATTCCATCTTTATCATTTGGAACCTTAACACCTAAATATTCCTCATACTTTTCATTCCATACTTTATTTAAGTTTTCTGTAGGAATACTACCATTAAATAAACCCTTTTCAATTTCATAACGAATAATGATATGTAAAGGATACGTTAATTCATCCGCATCTGTTCGTATAAGAGATGGTTCTGAGGCATTGATGGCGCGATAAAAGTCTTCTGTTGTAACTCCTTCTAATTGCGTTGGGAAAGCTTTTTGTAGTTTTGGATAATTCACTTTCCAGAAAGGAAGCGATCGACCAAGATGGTTTTCACATAGACGCGATTGGGATTCATGAATCCCTGCGTTAATGGTATGCGCAATAATTGTTCCATCATAGCGATCACTTACTTGGTGACCATAGTAGGCATGTCCCACTTCATGGATGGAAGAAAGAATCGCCATTGCAATATTATTCTCTCTATATTTTGTGGTAAAGCGTATATCATTCTTATTAATCGAAGTTGTAAGAGGATGTTCCGATTCTCCTAATTTGCCCCAATTAGGTGTAAAGCCAATATAAGATAAAATCTCTGGCATAAATTCTCTTTGTGCTTTTGCAGGATAGGTTTTAAATAAGAAAGATTGGTCAATTTGTTTTGCTTGGACAATCTCTTTAATGAGTGGAATGATTCTTTCTTTTACTTTATTAAAGAAGGCATCATATTTTTCTTCATTCCATCCATTTTGATGGTCATCTAACATACGATTATATAAACTTAATGGTGAATTTTGATAAGAGATTAACTTCTTATGTTTTTCAATGAGTTCTTTTAGATAAGGTTCATAGCCTTCATAATTATCTTCTAATTTATATTTTAACCAAGCTTGTTCAGAAGCTCCTAAGCACTTTTGGTATT
Organism: uncultured Erysipelotrichaceae bacterium; assembly: GCA_902797775.1. GTDB lineage: Bacteria > Bacillota_I > Bacilli_A > Erysipelotrichales > Erysipelotrichaceae > Bulleidia. The sequence goes on from CADBUH010000156.1 coordinate 2,726, forward strand.
CCACAAATTCTTCCTGTGGAACGCTTCTAGTCTTTTCAAATTCCTTAACATATAATTCAACAATTCTCTTTTCATCCCCATCTAATTCTTCTTTTTCTAAATCTTTTAAAAGTTCATAGATACTAGGATCGTTTTCGAGTTTAAATGCTTCCCCTGCTAAGATAGCACGTTTCTCATTACGATAACTTCCTCCATCTGTCGGTGGATTATTATTCGCATCTAAACCAATCATCGTAAGTGCCATACCATAGGCATTTACTTTATCTTCCCATTGCTTAAGTTGTAATAGTTTCTCTTCTTTTGTCATCTTATTACTCCGTAATCGTATATAAATCAACGCCTGTTTTCCCATCAAATTCTTCTAAACATACTGCCACAAGTTCATTATGAGAGGTCGGAATATTCTTTCCTACATAATCAGGACGGATTGGTAGTTCACGATGTCCACGATCTATTAATACCGCTAATTGAATCGCACGTGGTCTACCTTCCGCAAAGATGGCTTCAATCGCAGCCCTCGCTGTACGTCCCGTAAATAAGACATCATCCACTAATATGACTATCTTATCGGTTACACTACATGGGATACTACAGCCTGAAGTCTTAGGTTCATCCGCTACTTTCGTTAAATCATCTCTGTATAATGAAATATCGACTTGTCCAACTTGAACTTGTTTCCCTTCAAACTTTTCAATATTATTCGCAAGCATCTTTGAAAGAGGAATCCCTCTTCGTTTAATCCCTACTAATACAATATCTTCTACCCCATTATTCTTTTCAATAATCTCATGGGCAATTCTCGCCATTGAACGATCAAGTTGATCTTCATCCATTAAATGCGCTTTTAATTCCATCTTTTTTCTCCTTTCCATAGGAAAAATACCTCATAGGAGGCATTTATGAATGGATCACTTCCTCAAATGCTTGATCCACAAATCCTTTAATTTCTTCATAGGTTTGTGTAGGTTTCGCTTCATAGAGTTTCTTACCTTCATAGAAAATGGTAGGAACACTATAATAATCATATTGATTCGCTAACTCTGCATTTTCATTTTCTTCAATCCATTCAATTTCAATCTCTTTATATTCTGGTTTTTCTTCTTCTAATTCTTTGATTGCTTGTTTTGCTTTTTCGCAATATGGACATCCATTCAGGTGAAACAATAATACTTTCTTCATTTTTTCTTCCTTCCTTTCAAATTCACAATACTTAAAATCATCATAGTCAACTTCTTTTGTTTGATTCCAATCCTTTAAATCAAAACAATCAAAATAGGTATCTACTTCATATTCCCCTTTCACAAAGGAAATAAGTGCTTTCTTACAATAAGGATAGGCTTGACGATAGATCGAAGCTCCTCCACATACAATATATTCTTCTTCATCATTTTCATGTTCTTTAAGGAATCCTTCTAAATCATGAATAACCGTTACATCTTCATCATCTACTTGATAACTTGGATCAATGGAACATACATAGATATGACGATCCACAAGTTTTCTAGATAATCCATCATAGGTTGTTTGTCCCATTAAGATATTATGATGAAGGGTATTCGCTTTAAAGAGTTTTAATTCTTCTTTAAGATGCCAAGGTAAAGCACC
>CADBUH010000157.1 GCA_902797775.1 uncultured Erysipelotrichaceae bacterium
ACATCTCCTCCAATACACTTCCCTTCAACAACTAAATGTAAGGATCCACCTTTCCATCCATTTTCTCTCGCTTCCTTCTTGGTCATATAATTTTGAGGAAGTTCACCATATGTATGAATATATAAGGCTACTTCATCTTTTTGATCATAGACTCCATCTTTCGCAATTGTTTCATTTGTGACAACCGTAGGACTTTCAACAGGATTATTCTGTGGTTCTACAACAACTGGTGTAGATGTAGGAAGTGGTTGCTCTAAGGATTGACGATAAAAATACCCTGCAAGGAAGGCAATAATCGCTACACCTAAAACCATTAAAAATTTATATATTCTTTTCATAAATTAATCATAACAAATTATTTGAATAATGGAAAAATGATAAAATAATTTTAGGTAGGTTATTGTGTTTGAAAAGTCTCTAAGTGGGTTATTAGTCTTGTTTGTATCAATTCCTTTTATCTTACTTGCTATTTTCTTTTTTTTAATATGTTCATTGTTATTTAAAGCGTGTTTCCCTTCTACTTCTTCGAGTCAACCTTCCCCAACCTATCAATCAACCTACTCCTATAACCCTTCCTACACATATCACACACCAACCCCTCCTATTCCTACGCAAACACCTCGTCCAACACCAGGACCAGAGGATATGCCAGAAGTAGGTGATTACTATTGGCCAACCACGAGACAGTTAGATACGCATGCTTATTTAGGTCTCTATTCAGGAGAAGAATGTCGTTTAGAAAATGATACATTCTATTGCACATTTAATTGGTACCACCAAGCAGATACCATTGATGATGTAATTGTTCAAACATATAAATATAATCCTCAAATATGGGCATCCTATGAAGAAGATCGAAAGAATATGAATATTGTCCCACATAGTACCTATGATCACTCCGAGGAAGTAAAACTCGACCATGAGAGGAAAAGAATCCAAAAAGAAAAAGAACGAAAAGCAAAATTAGAAAACGCACCTGATTTTTGTAAATATGATTATCAAGACTATTATGATATGAATGCAGACTTGTTTGAGGACGAGGATGAAGTATATGATTTATTTGATGCTGTATGTTGGTAAAGGAGGAAATCATACATGGAAGAAATTAAAATAACTGGAACAACCAAAGCATTTGATTTATTAGAAAAGTATCCATTCTTAGTAGAGGAAATTAAAAAGATGGGAGATGCCTTTAAAGTTATCGACAACCCCATCACAAAGATGATGTTTAAGAACGCTACCTTACAAGATATTTGTTCGAAATTTAATTTAAATCTAGAAGAAGTTATTAATCAATTAACCACAATGATTCAAAATCATAAAGATTAATCTTTACATTGAGAAGCAACCCATTCATAAAGGGTAGCTTCTTTTTCATTTACTTTAACAGGACTACCATCAAAGTCTTCTTTACATAAATTCTTTAAGGAATAAACCCATGTAAAATGTCCAATATATTCATTCCCAAAATCAGGATCAATTACTTGATCATATTTTGTGAAATGTAAGTTTGTATGTCCCGCTTCTTTTAAACGTTCATAAATAGGTAACGCTGTTTCTTTCATTACTACCTCATGGTCATTTGTCGCATGCACAAACCAAAGTGGTACTTTTTTTAATGTTTGAATATCCTCATCACTAACCCATTCATTTTGGAATCCTGCACAAATTGGGAAACCAGCTGCATAGCGATCAATATTATCTAATAATAGACGGATTGTCATATATCCACCATTTGAACATCCACCAATATAAATTCTCTTTGGATCAATATCTTCATGGGTATCCATATAGTTTTGAATGAGAGAATCCACAATCTCAGAATACATACTATGTCCATCCTTTGTGTAGGTTCCATCTCCTCCGTCAAGCCAAGCAGTATGTGCTTGTGGCATTAAGATGTGTGCTCCACCAAAAATATCTTGAATATCTTTTGTGATAAAGTTCGTTGTCAACATACCACCTGTCACAAAACCTAAATCATCTCCACCACTTCCATATCCATGAAGCCAAATCACAAGTGGATGTTTATGAGAATCCTTTTCAGGTTCATAGTATACATAGTTTAGTGTTTGTTCTTTTAAGGTATAAGAACCATATAAGAATCGATCTTCATCTGGAGTTAAGATTGTCTCTAATAAATCAAACACTTCATTTGTTTCATTATTACGTATCGTATATTTCGTAATTGCCCAAGATTTTAAATACGCTCCTCCTCCATCATTCCAAATGGTAGGATCATTATAAAATGGAGAAGCAATTGATAAGTTCGCATTCACATCAAGTTCTAATGTAACATGTTCTCCCTTTTCATCTTTCTTTCCAAACACATCACTTTGATATGCATTAAGTACTTTTCTTTCCCCTTCTTCTAAAAGGTTTTCAAACTTATCATACTTTTGAACATGTACGAAATAATCTTCTGTTTTCGTTAACTTTGTATGATTGATAATGGCTTTGGAGAAAGAGGCTCCCCAGTTATAAACATTTTGAATTAAAGAATAACGACGCATAATAATTCCCTTCTTTCTTATATTTTAATTATACAAAAAGCAGCTAATTGCTGCTTGTTTGTTTTGTGAAATAAATGGAATAGATGGTATCTCCGATACGAACCCATTCATCTAAATCCATCATCCATATATAATCATCTTCCACGAGAATCTCTTGTCTAATTAACTTAACAAGTTCTTCATCCGTGTATGGCCCATATTTATTGCCATCCCCTTTAGTGTAATACCATACTTTATCCATAATTAATTACCTCCATCTGGAGTTGGTTCTGGTGTAGCAGTTGGATCTGGTACTGGTGTAGGAGTTACTTCTGCATAAGAGTAGTTACAGTTTTGTTTTTCTTCACTTGGTGCATACGTTTTTGTATCACTCGGAATCGCACGTACCGTTACCGGATAGGTTGTGTTATTCACTAGATCAGCAGCTGGAACTACATAAGTTGGTGAAGTCGTTGTATAGGTTTTACCATTAATAATAATTTCATAGTGATCCGCATGTTCAACGGCTGTGAAATTAATTTCTAAATCATGTGCTTCTGTCGTTCTAAAGCTTGTGATACTTGGAACCTTTAATGGTTGTACAACAACCGGTGCTTCATATGTGAAGGAGATTGTTCCTGCATCACTTTCTGCGTATTTACTTGTATTACGAGACATCGCTGTAACGAAGATATTGTAGGTTTTCCCATTCTCCATACTGGATGCATCTAACGTTAAGTTTGTTCCATCTACAGCTTGTACTAAACTTTCAATTGCGACATTATAGTAATC
>CADBUH010000158.1 GCA_902797775.1 uncultured Erysipelotrichaceae bacterium
AAATGATTTTAGAAACAGAGCGATTGATTCTTCGTCCATGGAAAGAAGAAGATGCAGAAGAATGTTTTAAATATGCGAAAGATCCGCGTATTGGATCTAGTGCAGGCTTTCCCGCACATACGAGTGTAGAAAACAGTCGAGAAGTTATAAAGAATGTTCTTATGAAGCCAGAAACCTATGCGATTGTATTAAAAGAAACGGGGCTTCCTATAGGAAGTATAGGATTACATCATAATGATCTTGCAGAAAAAGAAGATGAAGCAGAATTAGGTTACTGGATTGGGGTTCCATATTGGGGACAAGGTCTTGTGCCTGAAGCTTCCAAAGAAGTATTGCGTCATGCGTTTGAAGATTTAAAACTGAATCGTGTTTGGTGTGGTTATTATGATGGCAATGAGAAATCAAAACGTGTACAAGAAAAGCTTGGTTTTAAACATCAATGGACAAATGAAAATGTACCTGTACCTCAATTAAACGAAATAAGAAAAGGACATGTAAACCTTCTAACTAAGGAAGAATGGGAAACAATTCATGAGTAATAGTATTCGTTTTAAAAAAGAAAAGATTTCAATGTCGAATCAAGGGACAGATTGTTTTCTTGAACTTTTAATAATTGCTGCAGATACTTTTGAAAAGACTGCACAACAAGAAAAACTAATCGCTTTTCTAAAAGAACAAAAAGACATCAATACAATCTCTCCAGGAACAGTATTCTTTGCTATTGATGAAATGCCTTGGAGTAAAGATACCTTATCAAAAGATATTTTATTCATGCTAGAAGTTATTAAGAAAGCAAAGAGTGAAGATGTATTAAATAAACTTGATTATCGTCCAAATACAGAAATTGTTTTTCCTTGGCTTGATCAATTCTCAATGATGATTTGGAAACTTGATAAGAATTATTTATATGGAGATGAAGAAGTAGAAATTGTTAAGGGTGGAGTTGAACCGATTTATAAAACTCTAATTGGTGAAGATAATGATGCGAAAAGAAGATTATTGTTTTATCTTGATTGGTATTTAGATCCTTATTATGAAAATGATATAAGTCAACTATATGAACCAATCAAAGAAATGCTTCAAGATATTGTGCTTAAGGATAATGAAGAAGATATTAAAGAAGAAGCGTTACATCTTTTAGAAGCCTATACAGATGAACCATATGAACTCTTTGAAGAAAATGTAAATAGGATTCCTACACAATATCTTTCGGATGTAAAAAGTCTTATTAAAAAGGTTCCTTACAAGGAATGCTTATAGGTATTCCATGTGCCATTGTTGCAGGTATTCTTGTAAGTATCTTATCTAAATAATGAGTATAATTAGGAGTTTTTAAAATGAAAGAAGATGCCTATACTGGATAAAATATTTTGAGAAGTTATTCAAATTTTTGTATAGTAAAAGTAGAGATAAACATTTTTTAAAAAGGAGGTTTTTATGGATTTCTTTTCACAATTAAAGAAACTTAGCGAAGCTGTTGATGATGTCAATGATGCGGCAGAAGACTTTGGGAAAAGTACGGTAGAAGATTTTGGGGAACCTGCGTATAGTCTTTATACTTCCTTGGAACTCGCAGATATGCATCATCGCATTGATGTAATGGATGCAGATGGAAAACTCAAGTATTATACAAAATCGGATATCATTCTACTCCAAGGAAAGACAGATCTTTTTGATGCAGAGGGAAATTATGTCGCACATCTAGAGAAAAGACCAATCAGTCTTCACCAAAAACACTTTATTACAATGAAAGATGGTCGTAACATTACACTTTCTACAGAACTCTTTCATATTGTACAAGATGTTACAAATATTGAAGGATTAGGTTGGCAAATTCGTGGTAATATCGTTGGATTAGCTTTTAATCTAGTTGATGAACATGGTAACCCTGTTGCGACAATTAGTAGAAAAGCATTATCGATACATGATAAATATAAGATTGATATGTATCAACCAGAAGAAGAAGCAGTTGTTGTCGCAATCGTTATTCAACTTGAAAAGATGTTAGAACAACGTAGATTAAATGAAACTGCTAATAATTCTTCGAATGATTAAAAACAGTCATTGCTAATTAAAATTCGTTATCCTATTTCATGTTCATAAGCGAATAGAAATGTTTTCGTATGAACGATAAGGAAATATCCAAGAAAAAACTTTAGTATTAAAAAGTATAGGAGGATTGGGTATGAAAAGACGTTGTCTCGTTTCTATTTTATCTACAGTTTTATTACTAACGATAAGTGCGTGTGGAAGTAAACAAGAAGTGGCAGAAGCTTCCCCAACACTAGAACCTACAAATATAGCGACCGCAACTCCTGTACCACAAGAGACAAAAACACCTGAACCTACCAAAGAACCGACTCTTTTACCAGAAGTAAGTGAAGAACCAGTGATTGAATGGACACCAGAAGGGGATTATATACTCGCTTATGTAGGTGATGGAGAGAGTTATTTTACAGCTGGAGAAATGGGTTTTGAAGGTTCCATGACTTTGGCTGAAAAAGGAAAAGGTAATTTCGCTTTTGAGGGTGAAGAAATGAGTATTAAGAATTGGGAAGTTCATGATAGTGATTTCTCAATTACGTTAGAGGATGATAGTACTGCAAATGGAATCTATAAAGATGGAGTCATTGAATTAGATGTTACAGGAGATGGAACCGTCATAATGGTATTTGCGCAAGAAAATGCAGATCCTACTATTTTTACAAATCAATAAAGAAAGAAATAGAGAATGAAAAAAGGAATCGTACTCATCTTATGTTGCGTACTATTATGGAATCTAGGAGGATGTAAAAAAGAAATGATTGTAGGAAAAGATATTAAAAAAGAAGATATCACAGAATTTTATGATACCTACTCAACTTCAACATTTCCACCTGAATACCAAAGATATTATTTCTATGTAAAGGATGGAAAACCATATTTCTATCATGAAAAAAGAGAAGGTGAAGTATGGCCTCTAACAGAAGAATACGCAACAGAGAAAGGTACAAAAGAATTAACACAAGAAGAATGGGATGCATTCTATTCCTTAATCAGTAATGGTGTGGTAAAGGGAAGAGAAGAGAGTGTTACTTCAGGAGATTCTGGACCTTGGTTCTATCTTTATTGGAAGAATGATAAAGGGAAATATCAAGAATATTCTTTTGAAACCTATGCGAAAGAAAAAGAATTCGAACAATTCTGTATTGAATTAAAAGAGAAAACGAAATGAGTGCTAGAGATAGCACTTTTTTTGTGTTCAATTGATAAGTATAATTAAATATATGGAAAAGATTGGATTTGTGGATGTTGGTGGAGGCTTAAGAGGAATCTATGGAGCAGGTATCTTAGATTACTTGATGAGTCAAAACTATTATTGTGATTATTGTATTGGCGTTTCTGCAGGAAGTGCGAATGGGATGGCTTATATCGCTAAACAACCAAAAAGAAATTACCAATTCTATAATGTATATTCTTCTAGAAAAGAATATATGGGTTTGCATCAATTAATTAAAAAGGGTTCCTACTTAGATTTAGATTATATCTATGGGGAATTAACGAATGATGATGGAGAATATCCTGTTGATTATGATACCTTCATGAAGAATCCTACAGATTTTGAGATAGTGGCTACAGAGGCTGTAACAGGTACTCCAGTCTATTTTGAAAAGAAGGATACAGAGCGTAATAATTATTCCTTTATGAAATGTTCTTGTTGTGTACCTGGGATTGATCAACCTTATCCTTTTCAAGGGAAGAATTATTATGATGGAGGAATGAGTGATCCAATTCCTTATCAAAGAGCTTTTGAAAAAGGATGTACGAAAGTTGTCGTTATTCTAACTAGACCTAGGAACTATTTCCGTAAACGTCGTAAAGATCAATTAATCTCGGAATTAATCCCAAAGAAGTATATGGGTTCAAGAAAAGCAATTCAAAATAGAGCACTTCTCTACAACAAACAATTAAAAGAAATCTTACAATTAGAGGAAGAAGGAAAAGTATTAATCTTAGCACCAGATAGTATTAAAGGATTAGGAACTTTAAGTAAGAATCATGAAGCGTTAGATCTTCTATATTATAAAGGTTACTATGATGGACAGAAGGTACTTCCATTTATAGGAAGAAAAAGATAGAGGGAAAAAATATGAAAAAAATATTTGTGGTTTGTATGATGGTGATGCTAGTGGTTCTAGGAGGATGTGGAACCAGTGAGCAAGCTAAGAAAATTGTTGGTGAATGGGAATTAGATGTTGTAAAAGGTACAAAGGATGGAAAGGTTATTGAATTAGACCGTGAGAATCATAATTCTTATTATGGTGATGGTACGCATTCTTATGTAATTGAAGAAGGGGGAACCTTTACCTTACATCAAACCGATGGAACAGGAAACACGTATGTGGTAGGTGGTGAATGGAAAGAACAAAATGGAGCATTCATCTTAACAAGTCCAGATAACAAAATAACCTTTACCTATGATAGTGCAAGTGATACCTTGCATCAAGTTATAGAAGAAGCTGAGGGAGAATATAGTACCTTAGACTTTGTCTATAAACGTAAGTAAAGAATTGTATAAAAGATGATGGTGAAAACCATTATCTTTTTTAGATATAATAATGAATTGGGTGGTAGGTTAATTATATGAAAGTATTAAAAAGTTTATTAAGTATTTTATTCCTAATAACAATCACTGGATGTCAAAATGTAAGTGTAGAAAGTCCTAAAGAAGAACCATCTACTTTAGAAGATGACATCTATATTTTTTATACAAGTGATGTGCATTGTGGGGTAGATGAGAATCTAGGGTTTGCAGGATTAAAGGCACTTGTGGAAGATACCAAAAAGGAGCATGTGTATGTTTCTTTAGTGGATGTTGGAGATTATATCCAAGGTGGTACATTAGGTTCATTAACAAAAGGGAAAGCAATTATTGAACTGATGAATGCGATGAATTATGATGTCGTAACGATTGGAAATCATGAATTTGATTATGGAATAGAAGAGTTATCGAATCGAATGCATGAAATGAATTGTCCAATTGTCGCAAGTAATGTTCTCTATCGTGGTACAAAAAAGAATATCTTTGAAGATATTCCTACTTATATCATGAAAGAGTATGGGCCAATTAAAGTGGCCTTTATAGGGGTTCTAACACCTTCTTCGATAATTACTTCTACACCAAAATATTTTATGGAAGATGGGAAAATTGTATATGACTTTTATTCAGAAGAAGAAGGAAATGCCTTAGCTAACCACGTGCAATCCATCGTTGATGAAGCAAGACAAAATGGTGCAGATTATGTGGTGGCTTTAACACATCTAGGATCTACAAGTGCAGAAGAACCATATGATTCCATTAGTTTTATTCATAAGACGAATGGGATTGATGTTGTATTAGATGGACATTCACATTCGGTTATTATTGGAGATAAGTATCCTAATAAAGATGGAGAAGATGTCTTATTATCTTCTGTTGGAACCAAAATGCAGAATGTAGGAGAATTAATCATTGGAAAAGATGGTTCTTTAACTACTTTACTTATTTCAGAATATAATCGAAAAGATGAAGTGATTGAAAAACTGATTACAGATAAAATAGCAGAGCAAGATTTACTATTAAGTGAAAAGGTTACAGAGATACCTTTTCCTCTTGTGATTACCGATGAAGAAAATCATCGTATTGTGCGCTCAAGAGAAACCAATCTTGGGGATTTTGTGGCAGATGCCTATCGAGAAGTTATGAAAGCAGATATTGGATTTGCGAATGGTGGAGGTGTAAGAGCGAGTATTCCACAAGGAGAAGTAACCTTACGAAATTTATTAGATGTTGCACCATTCCAAAATACGGTTGGTACTTGTAAAGCAAGTGGCCAACAAATCTTAGATGCTTTAGAATTTGGATGCAAAGAAACACAAGGGATTACCGTATTAGATGATAACTCGGTAGGAGAAAGCGGTGCTTTCCTACAAGTATCAGGCTTAAAATATACAATTGATACATCAATTCCATCTGGTGTAGTTCTAGATGAAAATAATATGATGAAAGAAATCGTTGGAGAAAGACGTGTTCAAGATGTGATGGTATTAAAAGATGGAGAATATGTACCACTTGATCCTGAAGAAACCTATCTTGTGGCTGGTATATCTTATATCCTATATGATAACGGAGATGGGAATACAGCTTTCCAAGATGCGGAAATGGTAGAACAAGGTGCGATGATTGATGTTGATGCGATAAGACAATATCTTGAACAAAATAGTGGAAATCTCGAACAATACCAAAATCCATTTGGAGAAGGAAGAATTACAGTAAAATAGATAGTTTTTTAAAGAGGGGTAAAGAATATGAAAGTCTATCATACAAGTAGTTTGATTATCACACATCCAGATTTAACACATGGTCGTAAAAACGCAGATTTTGGACAAGGGTTCTATATGAGCTTAGAGTACGAATTTGCTTCAAGGTGGGCACGTAAGAATAAAGATATTTTACCTGTCATCAATGTGTATGAACTAAATCTAGAGGATTTAAATATTCATACATTTGAACGTAATGAAGAGTGGTATCAATATTTATATGAAAACCGTAGTAATCAACCTGACTCTAAAAAAGAAATAGATGTGATTATTGGACCAATTGCAAATGATACAATCTATGATACGTTTGGGATTACCACAAGTGGTTTATTAACGAAAGAAGATTCTTTAAAATTATTAGATATTGGACCCATCTACCAACAAGTTGTATTAAAAACAGAGAAAGCTTTTAACCATCTTCATTGGAAGGAATCAGAAGAGATTCGAGAAGAAGATTTACTACATTTTCAAGAAGTTGTGAAAGAAGAAGAAAAAAACTTCCAAGAGAAGTTTGTGGAAGCTTTTAAACAATTATCTACGGATTAATCTTTTGGAATTCTACAAGGTATCCATCAGGATCTAGAATAAAGAAAGAATAAACAGGGAAGGTAGGATGTTGTTTTGGCTCTTGGTAAACCTTAACAACATCTTTTAATTCTTCATATTTTTGTAAGACTTCTTCTTTACTATCTAAATTGATTGAAAGGCATACACCTTTTGGACCTGAAAGAGGAACTCTTTGATCGGAATATTCACAAAAGCCCCAATATCCATAACCTGTATCAAAGATATATAGATAATCTCCTTGCGTTTGATAAATTGGAAGATGTAATAAATCATGATAAAAAGATAGGGTGTTCTTTATATTTGTACAGGGTAAAAAGATAATACTAGAGGTTTTCATATCTTTATTATAGTGGAAACAATTTGCATATTAAAAGCGAGTGTATGACAATAATAGTATGGAGACTGTACCAAGCAATGTGAGTTTAATCATTTCTATATTAGGCATTTTATCCATCCTAATACCTTTTATCGTATTCTATTTTGTACATAAGAAGACAAAGGCTTCTTTTAAATCATTGATCGTTGGTGGACTTGTGATGTTTGTGTTTGCTTTAACGATAGAATCACTTATTCATCAACTTGTCTTTCAAACAAGTATTGGAAAAACAATTCAAGGTAATATCTTACTCTATGCACTTTATGGTGGGTTTATGGCTGCCTTATTTGAAGAGACAGGAAGATATCTTGCTTTTCAAACGGTTCTTAAGAAAGATTTAGAGAATGATGGAAATGCATTAGGGTATGGGATAGGACATGGTGGTATAGAGATGATCATGATTTATGGATTTACCATGATTGGTAATCTTGTCATGATAAATATGATTAATAATGGTTCGATAACGAGTTTACTAGCACAAAGTGAAGAGTTAGAACCTGTCATTGCTACTTTAATTGAAACACCAGCGAGTTATTATTTATTGGGTTTTATGGAACGTATTTCTGCATTCCTTTTACAAATTGCTTTATCAATCTTTGTATGGATTGCGGTAAAGAAAAAGAGATTCCATTATTATTTACTTGCGTTTATGATTCACTTTTTAGTGGATGCGTGTGTCGTTCTTTTGGTTCAAAATGGTATGCCACTCATTGTGTTTGAAATACTTTTATTCATCGTATCACTAGGTATCCTTTGGGTTTCCAAAAAGAAATGGAATGAATTTGAATTAAAAGATTTACAATAATACTACAGGGTTTAAAACATGTCAGAAAAAAGACAAAGAAAGAGATTTATTGATCGTATAAGAGGAAGTTGGGTTCCTTATTGGCAAGCAACACTTGATTTACTAAGCTATGAAACCATAGCGGTCGTATTAAAAACGATCTTTGTACGAGCCATCTATCTCGTTACGAATTATTTATTAAAGTTAGCTGGTAGAGTCGCTGTTACAAGTGGGGATTTTGGCTTTTTATTTACGAGTTGGCAAGGTTGGTTATTAATAATTGCGACGATTGTAATTGTCTTAGGTTATATGACAATGGATATAAACACAAAGATTCTTTATACCTCTGATTTAGTAAAAGGGGAAAAGATTAGTATTCGAAAGAATTTAAAAGACGCAATCGTATCTTGGAAGAAATTTGCGAGTGTTCCAGGAATCTTATTAATTATTTATATTACTTTAATTGTTCCTGTCGCAGGATTTGGTTTATCCATCTCTTTAACAAAGAACTTTTATATACCGACTTTTATTACGTCCGTTATTAAAGATCGAACACTTTATTATGTTCCTTATGTGATCTTTATGATTGTGTTTTGGGTTATAGGATTTATTTATATCTTCTGTATCCATGGTGTATTACTCGATGATATGTCTGTGATAGATGCATTAAGAAACTCTCGTAAGCTCGTTCTAAGTCATAAAAAAGATTATATTAAACAACATCTTCTCTTCATCTTTAATCTAGTTTTACTTTTTATAATTCTTTTAATTTTTGGATTATTTATTCCATTTGTTATTTCTGAACTTTTTATGGGTTCTTCTGAAGTGTGGTCCCGTTTCTTATTAATCTTCTTTCTTACAGCAGGAATTGTGGTCTTTAGTTTCTTTAATGGATATATTGGTTCCTATTACTTAATTAAAATCACTGAACTTTATTATACCTATCAAACAAATCAACGAGTTCATATTCCAAATATAAAGCGTAAAAAACATACCTTTGCGTATTTAATGTTTATAGCTTCCTTTCTATTTGTATTAGGTTTTTCCTTTATATTAAATATCGTCTTTGATGATGTATTTCATAGTGATGTATCCGTAAAAGTAATTGCGCATAGAGCAGGTGGAACAGACGCTCCAGAGAATACCATCAAAGGAATTGAAACAGCGTATGAAGAAAAAGCGTTTGGTAGTGAGATAGATATCCAACGAACAAAAGATGGATACTATATTGTGAACCATGATACAACCTTTGAACGCTTATCACATGTGAAGAAAAAACCACAAGATATGACCTTAGCTGAGATTAAAGAACTTCGTGTACAAGATCCAAATTATCCAGATTCACCACAACCAATCGCAACCCTTGAAGAAATGTTAGATGCGGCAAAAGGGAAGGTAAAACTCTTTATTGAATTAAAGGGAAGTACAGCAGATATTCAAATGGCAGAAGATACCATTCGTTTAATGAGAGAAAGAGATATGCTCGATGAATGTGTATTAATCTCTTTGAAATATGATTTAATTGCGTATATTGAAGATAACTATCCAGAAATTGAAACAGGTTATTTAACCTTTGCGTCTTTTGGGGATACAGCTTCCTTAAAGTGTGATTATCTTGGTCTTGAAGAAGAATCTGCGAGTTCAGCTGTAATTGCTCGCATTCATGAACAGAATAAGAAAGTTATGGTTTGGACAGTTAATACACCTGATAGTCAAAAGTATTTCTTAAAGAGAAATGTGGATGCGATTATTACAGATAAAGTGAATCAAGCAAATGGAATTATCGATAAACTTGAAAATAGAAGTGATTTCGAATTGATATTTGATTTATTGTTAAATTAAAACACCTCAATTAAATTGAGGTGTTTTTTAAAGAAGTAGCTAATTCTTTGATTTGGTTTTGGTTTTCTTCGGTTAGAGAACTCTTAATTGTAATAACAGGTTCAATATAGGTAATCTCTTTTGAATTTTCAAACATTGTCTTCATGGTTTTATAAGCCATAGGGCCCCAAGAACCATTTTCAATGAAGGCAATCTTTCTTTTTTTATAATCTCTTGAAAGAAGATGATCAATGAATTCTTTCATAATAGGGAATAGACCACCATTATAGGTGACAGAGGCAAGTACTAAGGTACTATAACGGAATGCGTTTTCAACACATTCATAAATATCTTCACGTGCTAAATCACTGATCTTAACATTGGTATAACCTTGTGCTTCTAATTCTTTTTGAAGTAGGAGGGCAGCTTCTTTTGTGTGTCCATAGATGGATGCATAGGCAATGAAGATGCCTTCTTCTTCTTCTGCTTCATAACTCGACCATGTTTGATAAAGTTTAACACAATCTTGAACACTCTCATGAAGGATAGGTCCATGAAGTGAACAAATATATTCAATTTCTAAGTTGGCTAATTTTTTAAGGATGGCTTGAACTTGTATACCAAACTTACCAACAATCCCAAAATAATAACGTCTCGCTTCACATGTCCAACCTTCTGGATCTTCAACATCATTGGCTCCAAATTTTCCAAACGCATCTGCAGAGAATAAAACTTTGGAAGTTTTCTCATAAGACATCATGACTTCTGGCCAATGAACCATTGGTGCTGTATAAAAAGTTAATTCATGTGTACCTAAAGATAAACAATCTCCATCTTTTACAATCTCTTTCTTACAATCCTTTAAAGAAGGATAGAATTGATTGATAAGATTAGAAGCCTGTTGGCTGCAAACTACCGTAAGATTTGGATAGGTTTCTAAAATCTTTTGAATTGATGCAGAATGATCTGGTTCTACATGATGAACGATTAAATAGGTTGGCTCTTTTCCTTCTAAAACTTCTTTCACATTCTTTAACCATTCTTCTGTAAAGTTAATATCTACTGTATCCATGATTGCGATTTTCTCATCCACAATCACATAAGAGTTATAAGCCATTCCTAATGGAACTTCATATTGACCCTCAAATAAATCAAGTTGATGATCATTTACGCCTACATAATAGATATCTTTTGTCACTAACATATTGTTGCCTCCAATTAACTAACAGTAGTAGTATACCTTATCTTATTGAAAGAATAAAAGGTATAAAATACAATAAAAAATGATCGGAATGTAGCGCAGTTTGGTAGCGCACTTGAATGGGGTTCAAGGGGTCGCAGGTTCAAATCCTGTCATTCCGACCATTTTTATTTTTCACAAATCTTTCACAAAACTTGCATATTCTTTACACAACTACTATGTAAGATATAATCGTAAAAGAAAAAATATTTCTTTCCCCCTATCAGGACTGAGACTTACAAAGTAGGTCTCTTTTCTTTTTGTTTTAGTTGTTGAACTAAATTGCATAACAACATATACTACATCCAATAATAATAGCGAGTAGATATAAAACAATTAAATGACGGGTAATGGATAAGAAGTAATAGGATATCGCACAAGTAACTACGCCAAACCCCATAATGTATTGAATAGGAATCTTAGTGATAAAGTTTCGCTACAATTGGTCCAAATAATCCTAGAAAAATACTAATAAGGGTTGGGATAACGAAACTGTAACTCTTGTGCAATAGAAGTAAAAAAGATTCCAATACATACAATACAACGTATTAAGATTCCTAAATTTGTTTTTGACATGAAACTATTCTAACAGAAGTAAATCTTATAAGATGGATAATAATTTTAAAAAAATATTTCAATCTTTCGCTATATTTATAAAAT
>CADBUH010000159.1 GCA_902797775.1 uncultured Erysipelotrichaceae bacterium
CCAAGAGATGTTCAAGAAAAGATGACCCATACTTTACCTGGATTTGAAAACTGTATCATTAAAAAATATGCATACGCAATTGAATATGACGCAATAGATCCAATCCAAATGATGCCTTCTCTTGAATCTAAAATTATTGAAAACTTATTTACGGCAGGCCAAGTTAATGGCACAAGTGGATATGAAGAAGCAGCAGGACAAGGAATCCTAGCAGGAATTAATGCTGTACAAAAATTAAATGATAAAAAACCAATCATCTTTAAAAGAGATGAAGCATATATTGGTGTACTCATTGATGATCTAACAACCAAAGGTACATTAGAACCTTATCGTCTATTAACTTCTCGTGCAGAATATCGTCTTTTATTAAGACATGATAATGCGGAAGAAAGATTAATCCAATATGGATATAATATTGGTTTAATTTCACAAGAAAGATATGATACTTATTTAGCTTCAAGAGAAAAACTTCAATCGTATAAAGATCTATTAGGAAGTACTGTATTCCAATTAGACCAACCAAAAGTAAATGAATATCTTACAACTTGTGGTTATCCACAAAAGATTCATGAAGGGGTCAACGGAATGGATTTATTACGTAGACCGAATATTCATACGAAGGAATTACTTGGATGTGTAGATGTAGATATTGAAGATCGTTACGCAGAAAAATGTGATATCGATATTAAATATGAAGGATATATTGCGAAAGCAAAACGTGAAGCGAATAAACTAAAAGCGATGGAACTTCAAGAACTAGGGAAAGATTTTGATTATTCAGAAGTAGATAATTTATCACTTGAAGGTAGACAAAAATTAGAACAATATAAACCAGCAACAATGGGACAAGCCTCTCGTATATCTGGTGTAAACCCTGCAGATTTAGCAGTACTCGCAATTGCGATTAAACAAGGGAAAGGAAGAAAAAAATCATGAAGTATGAAGATGTGATTTCAAATGTGAATGTATATGGATTAGAAGAATCGGTTAAAGGTTCAAAGTATCCTATGGCGGTAGACGTAGATGATGTGACAAGTGAAGTTACAAGTCGTACTTTAAAGTTGGCGAGTGCGAAGCCAGGAAGTGGACATGATAACTTTTTAAATGGTGTCGTTGTACAATTTGATTTAACTTTTACGAATAAAGCGTGGGTGGAAGCGGAACGTTATCATTTCTTAGACTTTATTAGTTCACAATCTACGATGCATCGTATGACACAATTTGATTTAGATAAATCCTATATTGAATATACCGATCCTCGTATTATTGAAATCATGAAAGAAAAGATAAGAGATTATAATGAACTTCAAGCGGATATTAAACTACGTAAAGAAGAAGGAAAAGATGTATCAACGTTAAATGATTTATCCAAACAAAAATATTTAGAAATCTTATATTCAAATCCAAGTGGTTTTAAGTTAACAGCACGAATGACCACAAACTATCGACAACTCAAAACAATCTACCAACAAAGAAGAACCCATCGTTTACCTGAGTGGAGAGTGTTCTGTGAGTGGATTGAAACATTACCACATAGTGAATTTATTATAGGGAATGATGAATAAAATTCTTAGAATCATTCTTGCATGTATTACAAGCTGTTTCTTTTTATGTGCTTGTGAACCAAGTACACCACAACCATCCATCATAGAAGAAGAAAAAGAAGAACCTGTCTTTGCGATGTGGTTTGCGTTTTTAGATTATGAAGAAGTTCTACAAAATAAAAGTGAAGAAGAATTCAAAACAAGCGTTGAAGAAATTGTCACAAACTTAGATGACTTAGGTATTAATACAATTTATTTACACGCAGTACCTTTTATGGATGCCTTATATGATTCAAAGATTCTACCACGTTCCAATAGCTTACCTGGAATTGAATATGATCCTTTACGTATATTTATTGAAAGTGCACATAATCATAATATGAAATTAGAAGCTTGGGTGAATCCATTAAGAGCTTTTAAGATTGAAGAAGCAGATAGTTATTTAGATAGTTCCATATTAAAAGAGTGGTATCGCTATAATGATGAACGATTACGTCCAGTAGGAGAAAGATATTATTTAAATCCTGCTTATCCAGAAGTAAGAGAATTTGTATGTTCAATAGTTCAAGAGATATTAGATAACTATGATGTGGATGGAATCCATTTAGATGATTATTTTTATCCAGATAATACACCAATCTATTTTGATGCCTATCTTTATGGAGAAGAGAATTATAAAAACCCACTTTCTTTAAGTGAATTTCGATTAAATGCGATTAATGAACTTGTGAAAGAAATTCATGATGTCGTAAAAGCGAAAGATGAAGAATTAACCTTTGGGATCTCTGTCGCAGGAAATTATAGTGTGGATGTGGAAATGTATTATGCAGATCCTGTAGTGTGGAAAGAGAGAAATCTTATCGATTATTTAATTCCACAAGTCTATTGGGGATTTGATCATCCTACAATGCCTTATACAAGTACCCTAGATAGTTGGAAGAATATGATGAATGATTCTAATGTAAGGGTTTATTCAGGTATAGCCGCATATAAAATAGGCACCGAAGATTATTACGCAGAAAATTCCACAGAATGGATAGATCATACAGATATGTTAGAAAGACAAACCAATACAGCCTTTGATTTAGGGTGTCCAGGAATTGCGTTATTCCGCTATACTTTCTTATTTCATCCAAGTGAAGAAACAAAGGGAAATGTGGAAAAAGAAATTATCAACATAAAAAACGCAATTTCTTTACATGAAAGCCTTTCAGAGTAGTTTTTATCGTGGTAGAATAGTTGCACAAGACTATGAAAATACAGGAAATATTAGAATACGCAGAACAAAGAAACTTCCAAATGGATTCCACTATGCAACAACGTTTCAATGACTATATGAACTTGTTGATAGAGTGGAATGAAAAGATGAACTTAACTGCGATTACAGATCCAGAAGAAATTATGGAGAAGCACTTCCTTGATTGCTTACTACCCGTATTCTCTCAAAAGATTAAGGGAAAAGTAGTTGATGTAGGAAGTGGAGCTGGGTTTCCAGGTCTTGTCTTTGCGATTAGTCTACCTAATATTGAGATCACTTTATTAGAACCTACAGGGAAAAGATGTCAATTTCTTGAAGAAGTCGTAAAGAAATTAGGTTTAACGAATGTAGAAATCGTTAATGAACGTGCTGAAGACTATGGGAAAATTAACCGGGAAATATTTGATATTTCTACCGCAAGAGCTGTAGCACCATTAAATATTCTATCCGAATTATGTGTTCCATTAGTTAAAAAAGGTGGAATATTCCTGTCTTTAAAGGGTACGTCATGGAAAGAGGAATACGAACAAGCGAAAGATGGACTTCATCTATTAGGGTGTGGAGAACCTGAGATTCAGGAAGAAGAACTACCAAATGAGAATAAAAGGGTAATGTTGTACTTTCCGAAAGAATCGAATACACCTAAGAAGTATCCTCGACATTATAGTCAGATTAAGAAGAAACCATTGTAATAAAGGAGATTAAAATGTCAGAACAAAAACAAAACATTTTAGACATCATCAATGGAAAACAAACAGGTAAAGTAATTGAAATCGCAATCGATGAGATTAAACCTTCTCGTTATCAACCACGTATTAAGTTTGATGAAGAATCTTTAAACGAATTAAAAGTATCCATCGAACAAAGTGGTTTGATTCAACCGATTACGGTAAGAGAAGTGGATTCGCATTATGAAATTATTGCGGGGGAAAGAAGATTTCGTGCTTGTAAGTTAGCAGGGTTTAAAACGGTGCCATGTTATGTACTATCTCCAAGTGAGAATGAAGCAGCTGAAATGGCGCTCGTTGAAAATATCCAACGCGAAGATTTAACCGCAATTGAAGAAGCAAAATCTTATGTGCAGATTATGCGACAAACTGGGATGACACAAGAGCAAGTCGCACTTCGTGTTGGAAAGAGTCAATCGGCTGTTGCGAATAAGATTCGATTATTAAACTTGCCAGATGAAATCCAACAAGGTGTCATCGATAAAGTTGTAACAGAGCGTCATGCAAGAGCTCTCTTACAATTAGAAGAAGACCAACAAGTGCAAGCTTACCACTATATCGTTGATCGTAAATTAAATGTAAGACAATCGGAAGCTTATATTAATCAATTAAATAGTGGAAAAGAATCAAAAAGGAAACAACTAACAAAAGGCTTTACAAGAAATACACAAATCGGAATTAATACCATCTATCAAAGTATACAGATGATACGTAAGATGGGAATCGATGTTGTAAGTGAAACAGATGAAACCTTAACCGATGTAAGAATCATCGTAAGGTTTCCAAAATAATAAGTGAGGATAAGAATATGGGAAAGATTATAGCAGTTGCGAACCAAAAAGGTGGTGTAGGAAAAACCACAACGAGTATTAACTTAGCTGCAGGATTAGCGTATGCAGAAAGAAAAGTATTGCTCATTGATATCGATCCACAAGGGAATGCGACACATGGACTTGGTGCAGATATTTCACAATCAAAGAATCATCGTACGGTATATGAAGTACTCGTAGGAGATGAGAATATCAAAGATAATGTCATAACCCTTGAACTTCCACCAATGGATGTTTTACCATCTACCACAAGTCTAGCTGGAGCAGATGTAGAACTCGCATCAAATGAATTTGAATTAGGTCGTGAACAACAACTTAAAATTAAATTAGATGCGATTAAAGATGAATATGACTATATCATCATAGACTGTCCACCATCCTTAAACTTATTAAACTCAAACGCACTTACAGCAGCTGATTCAGTTATGATTCCTGTTCAATGTGAATATTTCGCATTAGAAGGATTAACCCAATTATTAAGTACCATTCGTCTTGTACAAAAGTTATGGAACCCTTCCTTATCCATCGAAGGTGTATTACTTACGATGTTTGATGTAAGAACGAAACTTTCTGTAGAAGTTCAACAAGAAGTTCGTAAATATTTTAAAGAAAAAGTATATAAGTGTTATATCCCAAGAAATGTTCGCTTATCCGAAGCACCTAGTAGAGAAGAATCCATCTTTGAATATGATCGTAAGAGTGAAGGTGCGAAAGCATATGCACAGCTCGTAAATGAAGTATTAACACAAAATGAGAAGGGAGGTCACTAATGGCTGACAAAAATAAAAAAGGACTTGGTAGAGGTCTAGGAGAAATCTTTGGAGCAGAGATGGATGTTGAAAAGTTTTTAGATGACATTCAAAACAATACTAACCAAGATGTACCAGGTAGAAAAGAAATTGAAATCGGTATTGATGAAATACGACCAAACCCTTATCAACCACGTAAAGAATTTAATGAGAAAGCATTAAATGAACTCGCAGATTCCATTCGTACACATGGAATCTTTACACCACTCTTAGTTCGTAAGAGTATTCAAGGGTATGACCTAATTACAGGTGAAAGAAGATTACGTGCAGCGAAGATAGCAGGTCTTAAAACAGTACCAGCGATCTCTGTTGATTTCACAGAAGAAGAAATGATGGAGATTGCGATCTTAGAGAACGTACAACGTGAAGATTTAAATCCAATTGAAGAAGCGAGTGCCTATAACAGTTTAATTAATCGTTTAGGATATACCCAAGAAATGTTAGCGAAACGTGTTGGTAAATCACGTGAATATTGTGCCAATATGTTACGACTCTTAAAGTTACCTTTAGAAGTCCAAAACTTAGTCATTGAAAAGAAATTAACGATGGGACATGTACGTCCATTATTATCACTTAAGAGTGAAGAAGAAATCTATGATGCAGCACAATATGTCTTACAGAATAAACTCTCTGTAAGAGATGTTGAAAAGTATGTCAAAACATTAGGTGGCCCAACAAAGATTAAATTTAAATTACCACCAGAAAAAGATCCTTGGTTAAAAGATTTAGAAAACCAAATGGGTTCTAAACTTGGCACAAAAGTAGAAATCACAAGAAAGACATTAACGATTTCTTATAACGGTGTAGATGATTTAAATCGTATTTTAGAAATCATTGGATGTTTAGAAGAAAGTGAAGCAGATAAATAAGAATGAAAAAATATGATTCGGTTCAAAGCTTACTCAATGACCATTATGGACAACCCATCAAGATTTTAAAAGAAACACCTGTAACAGGGGGTGCGATTAATGATGCGTTTTTACTATCCTTAGATAATGGAGAAGAAGCTTTTCTAAAGACGAATACGATAGAACTCTATCACATGTTTGAATGTGAATGGAATGGTGTGAAAGCGATTGAAGATACACATACCATTCAAGTTCCAGAACTCTTT
The DNA here is from genome assembly GCA_902797775.1 of uncultured Erysipelotrichaceae bacterium. Lineage (GTDB taxonomy): Bacteria > Bacillota_I > Bacilli_A > Erysipelotrichales > Erysipelotrichaceae > Bulleidia. The sequence continues at coordinate 6,284 of CADBUH010000159.1, forward strand.
GGAATTGGAATCGATCAAGAAAGAAATAAATCTTTTATCTTGATGGATTATATTCATCAAGAACCAAATGAAGATTATTATCGTGTCTTTGGACAAGATCTTGCGAAACTACATCTCGCAGACACAAAGAAATATACAGCTTCTAAAACGTATGGCTTTTTAGAAGATAACTATATTGGTAGAATTCCTCAAAAGAATACCTTAGAAGATAGTTGGATTAACTTCTATCGTGAATGTCGATTACGTCCACAATTTGAAATGGCAGAATCTTACTTTACAGAAGAAGATAAAGAAAGTGCAGAACGTTTATTAGAACGATTAGAGGAATATCTAATTGAACCAACATTTCCTTCTTTACTTCATGGGGATTTATGGGAAGGAAATAGTATTGTAGGAAAAGATGGAAAAGCTTGGCTTGTGGATCCTGGATGTTATGTAGGACATAATGAAACAGATTTAGCGATGATGGAATTGTATGGGGGTTTTTCTCCCGAACTCTTTAAAGCCTATTATGAAATTATTCCACAAGTAGAAGGTTATCCTGTTCGAAGAGATCTTTACCAACTCTATCATGTGGTAAATCATCTCAATTTATTTGGCGAAAGATTCTTACCTGAGACAAGAATGTTGATACATAAATATGGAGATTAGAAAGACGATTAATAGATATGAAGAAAGCGAAATTTATTACATTTGAAGGACCTGATGGTTCTGGTAAAACAACCGTAAGCAAAGCAGTAACGGAACGCTTACAAAAAGAAGGCTATCTTGTTCGCTATACAAGAGAACCTGGAGGAAGTGAGATTGCCGAACAAATCCGTGATGTGATTTTAGATCCAAAGAATACAAAAATGGATGCACGTACGGAAGCTTTACTCTATGCTGCAAGTAGAAGACAACACTTAGTTGAAATCATTATGCCTGCCTTAGAGAATGGCACAAATGTAATTAGTGATCGCTTTATTGATAGCTCTCTTGCATACCAAGGTTGTGGAAGACAAATTGGAATTGAGGAAGTATTCTCGATTAACCAATTTGCGATTGAACACCATATGCCAGATAAAACCGTCTATTTAGATATTGATGCAGAAACAGGTTTATCACGTATCCAAGGAAGATCTTTCTTAGATCGTCTTGATCAAGAATCCATTGATTTCCATGAACGTGTATTTAATGGATACCAAGAAGTACTTAAAAAATATGAAGATCGTATTATCATCGTCAATGCGAATCGACCTGTAGAAGAAGTCATTGAAGAAGCATATCAAGTAGTGAAAGGAATTCTTGATGAGTGAAATAGATACTCTTACCCAAGAGAAAGAAGATAAAAAGAAAAGAATCAAGAAAAGAAAACTATTGGAGAAAAACCAAGAAGTTGTCTTTCGTGTAATCGATAAAGCATTACGCACTAGGGCACTTTCACATGCCTATCTTTTTGTTGGACCAGAAGGTTGCCTCAAAGAAGAGATGGCTCAGTTAGTAGCGCAAAGTATATTTTGTGAAAGTGATGGTGTGATTCGAGAAGAAGAGTTAGAAGACGAAAAGGGTGAGATTGCACGTAGAGTAGCGAATGGTAGTTATGGAGACTATCTTGTGATAGATGGATATCGTAAAAGTCAAATTAGTAAAGAAGAAGTAGGAATGATACAAGAACTTTTCTCTAAGACAACCATTGAAAAAAGTGATTATAAAGTTTATGTATTAAAACATATTGAAAATACAAGTATTCAAGCGATGAATAGTTTATTAAAGTTCTTAGAAGAACCAACAGAAAATGTCTATGCGATTTTAACAACAGATAATATCGAACGTATCTTACCTACGATTGTATCAAGATGTGTTACTGTACCTTTCCATTCCTTAAGTGAAAGTGTATATAAAAGCCTAATGGAAGAAGAAGGTGTTGATCCAGAAGATATCTATTTACTATCGCGTAGTATTCATTTATTGGATGGATTTGGTGATTTTGTGGCATCTGATGTCTACCAAATCGCAAAGACAATGTTTAAACAATATATTGGGGTTGAAAACAATAAAGACTTATTACTTGTGGATTATGATGTAAGGTATCGTATCAATCCTAAAGATATAACAGGGGATGATAAAACGGGTACAGCGAGAGATATGAATATGGATATTCTAAAGCTCTTTTTTACCTTCTTAATTAATTATTATAAAGATATGATTCAATGTCCGAAAGAAGTACCATCGTGGTATTATAATTCTATCGAAAGTGAACATAGTTTATATCCAAATAAAACCTATGAGAAGCACATCGATACCCTTATTGAACAAAGAGATCGTTGCAATCGTAATAACGATTTAAATTTATTACTTGCACAAACGATTTATAGATTGGAGGCATTCTAAATGTCAGAAGAACAGATTCAAGAAGTCAATGACGAAGAAGAAGTGGTAGAAGAATACCACTATAAATATGTAGTACCAGTAAGGTTCCAAAATACAAATAAATCGTATTCCTTTGGAACAGATGAGCCTGTATATGATACAGGTGATTTTGTGGTGGTGGAAACGGTACAAGGAATTGAACTAGGAGAGTGTCAAGCACCTGCATTAAGTACAGATATTTATCCTTCTCGTTTACCACTTCGACCAATATTAAGAAAAGCAACTTCCCAAGACCAACAAGACTTTGAAGAAAATAAAGAATACGCAAAAAGAGCGAAAGAAGTATGCCAAGAAGAAATTGATAGTCTAGGTTTAGGAATGAATTTATTAAGTGCTTCCTATTTATTAGATCGCTCAAAAGTATTATTCATCTATACTGCTGAACAAAGAGTAGACTTTAGAGAACTCTTAAAGCGCTTAGGCACAAGACTTCATTGTCGTATTGAACTAAGACAAATTGGAGATCGTGACCAAGCGAAGATAGTGGGTGGTATCGGTTTATGTGGAATGGAATGTTGTTGTTCAAGGTTTAAGAATCACTTTGATAATATTTCCATCAATATGGCAAAGACCCAACAACTAGCCCTCAATATTGAAAAACTATCCGGTATGTGTGGAAAACTCATGTGCTGTCTAAAATATGAAAATGAAGCTTATGAAGAATTAACGGAAGGGTTACCTAAGATTGGTGCCCATGTGGAATATGAAGGAGAGCTTTATCGCGTATCTGGTATTAATGTAATATCTGGAGAAGCACATATTGAAAATAGTGAAAACTATCAAACAATAACGGTTGATGATTTAAGAGAAAAAGCAGAAGTTCGAAAAGGTGTTTCAATTAAAAAGAATACCGAAGGAACTAGAAAAACGGTCACAAGAATCATTAAGACAGAAACAAAACCAGAGGAATTAGCAACAACCAAACAAGAAACTCCAAGAGTGGAAGAAAAGAAGGTTGAAGAAAGAAGACCTCAAAATAATAATAAGAAAAGACCAAATAATAACCGTAGAGATTTTAAACAGAATGAGAAACCTACACAATCTTCTGGGAATGTAACGGTACGTAGTTTTAAAGCGAAGAAAAAAGAAGGATAAGAACGTGAATCGACAAAAAAGTTTTGAGAATGAAAAACCTACTTTATACTTAGTACCTACACCAATTGGGAATCTTAATGAGATGACCCCAAGAGCGATTGAGGTATTACAGAGTGTTGATGTGATTGCGTGTGAAGATACACGTACAAGTGGACAACTCTTAAAACATTTTCATATTGAGAAACGTTTAATTTCTTATCAAAACTTTAATGAAGATACTTCTACAAAAGGAATTATAAATTTATTATCACAAGGAAAGAATATCGCCCTCATAAGTGATGCGGGTTATCCACTGTTATCGGATCCTGGACAACGAGTTGTGAATGAAGCGAGTGCCTTAGGGTATAATGTGGTACCACTATCCGGATGTAACGCAGCTTTGAACGCTCTAGTCGCTAGTGGCTTGATTGTACAACCATATCTATTTATTGGTTTCTTACCTTCTAGTCAAAGTGATGCGGTGAAAAAGTTAAGAGAATATAAAAATTATCCAATGACATTAATCTTCTATGAAGCACCACATCGCATAGAGAAAATGTTACAGAGTGTTCTAGATGTGATGGGGGATCGAAGATGTTGTTTAGCACGTGAACTCACAAAACTTCATGAAGAATTCTTAAGAGGAAAAGTATCGGAAATCTTAGAAGTGGCTTCAGAACTTAAAGGAGAAATGGTTGTGGTGGTTGAAGGAAATCGCGATGACTATGAGAAAGATGTGGATTATGGGCAATTGCTTCATATGGTAAATGAATCCATTGAACAAGGGATGACCACAAGTGACGCAATTAAAGAAACTGCTAAGAAAACAGGTGTTTCTAAAAATATTATCTACGATTTAGTTCACAACAAAGAAAGGAAAGAGAACATATGTTAATAACATTTGATTCGCTTATTTATATAGTAGCTGCAGTATTACCAGCACTTGTATTACTTCGTTATATTTATCGTCGTGATAGAGTAGAATCAGAATCACCTCGACTCTTACTCTCTTTAATAGGAGTAGGTGTTCTTGCGGCTATACCAGCGGTTATCTTAGAAACGATTTGTGATGAACTTGTGATGGCGAATTTAGGAATCACAAATGAAGTTGTCTATTTTATTGTCTATGCGACAATGATTGGACTTGTGGAAGAAGGATGTAAATATTATTTCTTACATAAGATGACTTGGGATCATCCAGAGTTTAATTATCTCTTTGATGGTGTTGTATACGCAGTATTTGTATCGCTTGGTTTTGCGGGTATTGAAAACATTTTATATGTATTTCAATATGGATTATCCGTTGCGGTTTTAAGAGCTGTACTCGCAGTTCCAGGACATATGGCCTTTGCGGTATTTATGGGTGTCTTTTATGGTTTAGCAAAATTAGCACATGTTCAAGGAAATGAGAAATTGAAAAATACATATCTCATCTTAGCGTATGTTGCGTCCGTTGCCCTACATGCTTTCTATGATGCATGTGCGATGATTGATACAACATTCTCTGCAGTATTATTTATTGTATTTGTAGTAGCGATGTATGTGATTGTATATCGCTTAGTAAGAAATACATCTC